>JAGVUD010000106.1 GCA_019136435.1 Armatimonadota bacterium
GCGAAGAATGTCATAGTCGCGACGGGCTCTGTCCCGTCCCGGCCGCCTATTGAAGGTCTTGACGCTTTTCCCGAAGTCTGGACAAGCGACAATGCCGTGTTCGCCGACCGCGTTCCCGGAAAGCTGCTCGTAGTCGGGGCGGGTGCCATCGGCCTCGAGTTTGCCTACATCTTCAACGCTCTGGGGTCGTCTGTCACCGTTGTCGAGATGATGCCGCAGATTCTGCCCGCGGCGGATTCGGAGGCAACCGCGGAGCTTGGGAAAAGCCTTCGCAAGCAGGGAATCACCATTAAGACTGGCACGACGCTCAAGAAGGCGCTTGTTTCCGGCAAGCAGCGCAGGGCGCTGATCAGTTCGGGGGATGGCGAGGAAACCATCGACGCGGACGTTATCCTGCTGGCGGCAGGCCGCAAACCGAGCACCGAAGGGCTCGATCTCGACGCCATCGGCGTGAAGATGAACCGCGCTGCAATCGCTGTTGATGCCAACTACCGCACCTCCGTGCCGGGGGTGTACGCCATCGGCGACTGCATCGGCGAGCCGCTGCTAGCGCATGCCGCGTCGGCTGAGGGCGAGGCGGCGGCGGAGACGATTATGGGGCATCCCCGCACGGTCAACTACCACGCGATGCCGGCTGCCGTTTACACGCATCCCGAGCTTGCTAGCGTGGGAGACACCGAGGCGCAGGCGCGCGAGAAGCACGCCGACGTTGTTGTGGGCAAGTTCGCGTTCGCAATCAACGGCCGGGCGCTGGGCGGCCGCGAGACCGAAGGCTTTGTGAAGCTCGTTGTCTCGGAGAAGCACGGTGAGATACTGGGCGCGCATATTGTGGGGCCGCACGCGAGCGATCTGCTGGCGGAGTGCGCGACGGCAATCGCATCCGAAATCACCGTTGACGAGCTGATTCACAGCGTTCACGCACACCCGACGCTGTCTGAGGTTGTAATGGAGGCCGCACACGACGCTCGAGGGCGCTGCATCCACAAAGTCTGACCAGGCAAGCCCGCGCGAAAAGGGCAGGGCGCGGCCCCGATGATCACCGCTTACCTGGGGCTTGGCTCGAACCTGGGAGATCGAAAGCTCAGCCTGTTCGAGGCGCTCGGGCGTCTCGGCGAACAGGGCATCGAGATATCGGCTGTGTCTTCGGTATACGAGTCGGAGCCGGTTCTGGTGATAGACCAGCCGGACTTTCTGAACATGGCGGCGCGTGTTGTGACGAGCCTGCCGCCTCGCGGACTCCTTGACGCCTGCCTGCGCGTGGAGGAGGACATGGGGCGGGTTCGCGCGCAGCGATGGGGCCCGCGCAACATTGATGTCGACATCCTCCTGTACGGCGATCAGGCAGTCTCCGAAACCGGACTCATCATTCCTCATCCGCGCCTTCACGAGCGCCCCTTTGCGCTGGTCCCTCTCATTGAGATAGACCCCGATGTGCGCCTTCCGGGGGGCCAACTCCTGAGGGAGTTGCCAGCATCCCGCGATCTTTCGGGTCTGCGCGTCTTCAGCGGGCCTCCGAATCTCGCAACAGACACGCGGGGGAGGGCGTAGAATGGCGCTCTTCCGCTACGAGGCGCTGGATGCGAGCGGGCGGGTGATGCGCGGGGCAATGAACGCCTCGAACGAAGGCGCTGTCGAGGCGCGTCTGCGGGAGATGGGCTTTACGCCTTCGGCTGTGGCGCCTGCTGATTCGCAGACGGCCGCAGGCTCTGCAGGGTCGGCCGCAGGTACTGCGCAGGGTCCTGCACGCGCCGTTTCGGCATATGTGACGTCGCCGCTGCCCGTGGGTGACCAGGCGCTCTTCTGGCGTCAGCTTGCCGAGCTTGCGCGAGCCGGTATCTCTGCCTACGACTGCTTTCGGTCGCTTGGCGGACGCACGCGCAACGGGCGCATCCGCAGGGCGTCGCTGGACGTCGCGGAGCGAATCCGCGCGGGGTCGTCTGTGGCGGATGCAATGGCGGCGAGCCAGGACGTCTTCGGGACGGATTTCCGCATGGCGGTGCTTGCCGGCGAACTCGGCGGCTTCGTGCACGATGTGTACGCCGATCTGGCGGCGGGGCTGGAAGAAGAGAAGGCCCACCGGGAGCGGTATCGCTGGTATCGGTGGTTCAACAACGTGAATCTGGCCGGGACGCTGGTTGTCGTGCATTTCCTTGCCGTGGTTGGCGCGTACATCAAGACCCACACGCAGGGACTGGAGCCGCTGTCAGATAAATGGTACGAGGTTTTCAAGGAGGCCGTTGCGGCGTGGCCGGCCGCATTCGCGACGAAGGCTCTTCCCGCGGCGGCCGCCGTTCTGCTGCTGTACTGGCTGATCATGCGCTCGCTCGAGTACGGGCGCGGACGCAGGCTGGCCGATGCAGTAGTCGTCTCTCTGCCCGT
>JAGVUD010000396.1 GCA_019136435.1 Armatimonadota bacterium
AGTTCGCGGGCTCGTTTGTTGTCCAGGTCACAACGGCAGTCGTCGCCGCTGGCGAAGCAGAAACGCCAGAAACAGACGGGGCAGTGGTATCCACAGTGAAGGTTCTCGATGCAGGCGTCGGGTCCTCATTGGCATCAGGATCAGCCGCCGCCACCTCGAACGTATGCTGCCCGGAAACTAGACCGGTCAGCGTCACAGACACTTCCGCCGCGTGCTCTGACCACGGGCCGCCATCGAGACGCCACCGGTAAACGAGTGTGTAGGCGGGTGCGATGGCGTCCACACCCTCGAACTCCAACTTCACGTCTCCCGGACACACCAATCCTCCCGGGGCAAGGCCGGCGGTGATTGTCGTCTCCGGAGGCACATCGTCGAAAGGACGGTTCGAGACGCTTATCTCGCGCGAGACCACGCTATCCGTCGGGACTACGACGCTCGGATCGTTGTTTACGGATACCTCACGCGACACTGCGTTGCTGATGGCGACACCCGCCGAGTACGGGTCGTTGTAGGCCGATATTTCACGAGACCACGCGCTCTCAATAGTCATCCCCGACGAGTACGGGTCGGTGAACAGGCTCACCTCACGCGACGAGACGTTCTCGAAAACGACTCCTGCCGAATACGGATCGTTGTACAGAGATATCTCGCGCGATGAGGCATTCTCGAAGACCGGCGGCCCATACCACGGATCGTTGTACAGCGCCACCATTCGCTCAATGGCGTCGTCGAAGACGAGGGGCTCGCCCTGGCATAAAGACGGCGGCTCCAGCGCAGTGAGGCACAGAACGATTGAGATCAGAACAAGCGGCAGACGCACCACTGCCCCGCGCGGTGCAAATGACGCAGCCGTGCCCTGCCATTGCCGTCTCTCAGTTCCACATCCGAGCTTGTTTTGCCCTGTATGCGCCATGTCCGTCTCCGCCACCTGAGCCGGGTTGCCTTTCCCGGCCACCCTCGCACGGCAGATGCATTCGCGGTTGTGAAACGACTATGGCGCGGGCTTGTTTGCGCGAACCTGCAGGGCGGCGAATCCGACCGGCGGGTTGATCTGCGCTTCCCACTCGGATGCAGCTTCGTTACCGCTCACGAGCGTCGCCGCGGCCGTGAAGTCCTGCCCGACACGCGGGACAACACGCAGCACCACGTTCCAGTCCGTGGGCATATTCGACGCCGCAATGCGCACGCTCACAGCGGTAGTGGTGGAGAGCGTTACGTCCTGTTCAGGAAACGAGAAACTGGCGTTCGGGTCGTCTGAGACGTCCTGTTCCCCCACCTTGACGATCTTGATGGTGGGCGCCGTCTGCGGCGGCCAGATGAGCGGTGGGCTGGCAGGCGTCGCGATGGACGCAACCGGCTGGCTTGCCCCTGAGAAGGTTACGGTGTTAGCCTCGAGCCGTATCCGGCCCGCGTCTCCGGAAGCTGAGCCGACTGCGCTGATCCTGCCAGCGGTGCTGCCCGCAAATGTGTTTCCGATCACGCGGATTGCGCCTCCACTGGGACCGCCCAGGTCCTGAGAAGCCCCGCCGTCGGCAATGATGGAGCCGTTCACGGTGACCGTACCCCCTGCCGCTATCAGAATGGCCCCGCCGCCACCGCCGCAGTCCCTGGTGTTGCCAAGCCAGTCGCCGCCGCCACCGCCCGACCCGCCGATGAGCGGCACGATCTGTACGTTCCCGTATGTGAAAGTTCCCTTACCTTCGAAGTAGACACCGCCGCCCGGGCCAAAGCCCGCGGATGCGGGAGTCTGGGATATAACACCCGATCCGCCGCGGAACCCGCCCGGACCGGCCTGCGAGAGAACACCTGCGTGCGGAGAAGCGGCTTCGCCGCTGAGATTCACGGATCCGGCGATGTTCACATTGCCCTGCACCAGCCACACCACTGGCGGATTCGCCGGGTGATTCGCGAAACGCACTGTGACACCGGAGGGAATGCTCACTTCGGTGAACTTAAAGACGACTGCCCATTTGGCGGGGTCATACACTCCAGCGCCCGAGCCTGGCTGATCCCACGTGCCAGTGGGCGCCAAACCGAGGTCGACCGTGACGTTGGCCGCCGGGGAAAATGCCCCGTCAGAGCCGTCAGAAGGAATCGTAAGCTGCCCGTATGCAGCCGAGGAGAACAGCAGGACAAGGACGAGGCCCATGCCCCTCCTTGCCGCCACGAGCGAAGAACCGCGCGGGATCATTTCGACTTCCCCCTTCTTCTGCGTCGACCGGGCTCGGACTGCCCGGCGTTTCCCCCGCGCGCGCTGCCTTGCGCCTGCAAAAAGCCCCTGACTGAGTGAGCGCAGAACCGCAGGCTACCCGCCGCGTACGCAAGGGTTTGTCACAGCAATGCTACCAGAGAGCGGTTCGCGAGTCAAGGCCACTCGCCCACGGCAAACGTGTCGCTCGGGCCAGCGCCTGGAGCAGGCACACTCGCCGCGTCCGTCGCTGTCCCGGCGATAATCGAGATGCCCAGCGTCCCTTCACCGGTGATATTCGAAACCCGGATGAGACGCTGGTCTGCCGACACCCAGTACACGCTCACCGTTCCCGTGGCGGTACCAGTGCTGTTCAGGGTCACGTGCGATGCCGCAAGCGTGATGCTGCTGAAGCCGCCGTATGTCACCGTGTAGTCAACCGGCCCGCTCACCGTGGATGCCTTCGAAGGACCGCCGAGCGCAATCGTCGGCGGCGTGTTGTCCACCGTGAACGTCGCGCTCG
>JAGVUD010000237.1 GCA_019136435.1 Armatimonadota bacterium
GTAGGGACAAGGAGGAAGGAGGAGGGAGGAAGGAGGAAGGAGAATATTGAATGAGTTACGCGCTCCGACCTCTGACTTCCGTCCTCTGTCTTCTTCTCCCCAACTCCTAATTCCTCATTCCTAACTCCTAACTCCTCCAACGGAGGTCCCCATGACTGCCGCTGAAATCGTATCCAACGCCTGCAAGCAGTCCGGGCTCGTCGAAGACGGCACGATCACCTCCATCGTCACGACGCTGGGGATCGGCTCGCTGTCGATCGGCGGCGGGATCACGGCGGACGCGGGCACGGTCCCTGCCACGGCCGCCGAGATCGGCCTGGCCATCCTCAACCGCTGGTATCACTACGCTTGGCAGCGTTACCCGCATCGCGACATCAAGATCGCGAACGCGGTTGTGCAGGTTCCGGCCGGCTCCGAGGCGGTGGAACTGCCGGCCGAGATGGACGGCATCCGTTCCGTCCGCATGGGCGGCGCGGCCTTGCTGCCGCTCTCGGAGATCCGCGAGGCCGACTTCGCGGCGGTCTACGCCGACGCGCCGGGAACGCCGGTGGCCTACGTTCAGTTGGCCGACGGCGTGACCGACGGCGTGCCGCCCCAGCCGGTGCGGCGCATCCGGCTCGCTCCGCTCCCGGTCGCGCCGCTCACGCTGCACGTCAACGGCCTCAAGCGCTTCGCGCCGCTGGGCGCGGCCGACATGCCGCTGCTGCCGAAGTTCGAGGCGGCACTGTTCTACTACGTGCTGTCCGAGCTGTGCGGTTACACCAAGGACGCGGTTCAACAGAAGTCCGCCTTGGCGCTGGCCGTTGACCACTTTGACAACGCGCTCAACTGCGAGACCGGTGGCGACGCCTGCGATGACGTGTGCGTCCCGCTTCAAAGCTTCGCCAACGGGTGACACCCCCAACTCAACCCCCTCCGAAAGGAGTTCCCATGTCAGTAAATTCGATTTTCGCGCAAGCGATCAAGACCGGCAACTCGGTCATCACCGTGACGGCCGACGGCGTCGAATACGTCGCCGAGGCCATTCCCTTCGCGTCCCCCACAGCCGACGCATGGAAGTGCTACGCGACCGCCCAGTGTGATCGCGTGGAGAAGGAAATCTACGTCGGCCGCGAAGGGCGGCAGCCCGTGCTCGTGCGCGTCGATCGCTGCGAGCGGATCGTCAATGCGCTGACGTACGTCTCCACCGCGCTCCTGATCTCCGTCCTCGTGGCGGCGGGCTCCCTCCTGTGGCAGGCGGTCGTGCAACACGCCGCCGGAAAGTGAACACATGAAAACGCTGATCATCGCCTGGCTGAAAGCCAACTGGCTCACCGTCGGCAAATGGCTTCTGGCCGGGGCCGACTGGGCGGGCATCCTCGCCCGCGTCTTTTCCTACCTGCTCAAGTTGGCCCTGCAGAGCGGCCGATACGATGCCGTGCGCCTGCTCGCGTCCCGCGTGATCGAGCAGGCGCAATTCGTTCTCGCCGTCACGGATGACGGCGTGGTGTCCAAAGAAGAGGCGGAGAAGGCCGTCGCTGCCGCGCGGCGGCTCTTCGACGCCTGGGCGGACGGGAAGGGCAAAGGCGTCACCCATCCCATCGTGGCCGAACTGAACGACGCCGTGCGCGAGGTGACCCAGTGAAGAAGTGCAAAGAATGCTCCCCCAAACCCGTCAGCCCCGAAAACCGAGATCCGCGACAAACGCGACGCCGTGCGCGGCAAGGCCCGCGGCAAGCGGGCCGCCCTGCGCGGCGCGGCCACGGCCGCGACCTGCCTCATGCTGGCTGGTCTGCTCGGCTGCGCCACGGCCACGCCGTCCAGCAAATCCCAGACCTCCAAGGCATGCGGCAACGTGATCACCGTCAACCTCAACCTCTGGTCCGGTACCAACGCCCTCGCGTGCGCGGCCTGCCCCGGCGGCATCACGATCAGCCTGAGCGACCTCATCGGCACGCAGGTCCAGAGCGCCGACGCCGGCGGCGACGAGTCCGTCAACCAGACCGCCACCCCCGCCAATACCCCCGGCATCGTGGGCGACAAGCCCATCGAGACCCTCGGCGAGGTCGGCAAGACCGCGCTCACTTCCGGAGCCTCGACGGTCCTCAAGCAAGCCGCCAACGCCGCAGGCCTCACCGGCACAACCGCCACTGTCGAGAAAGCGGCCACCGCCGCCACCGGCTCCGCGTGTACCGACGGTGCGTGCATGGTTCCCGCCACAAAATAGACCTGCTTCAAACGGGCAACCACAAAAAGAGAACGCTTCCCCGATTTCGGGAAAGCGTTCTCTTTTTCACAATCGAGCGCATCAAGCCGTTTGAGCAAACTTCACGATTTCCGTCTGATCTTCCTGCGGTAGGAGATAAGCGCCGGCCTGTTCCAGCTCATTGC
>JAGVUD010000305.1 GCA_019136435.1 Armatimonadota bacterium
CCGTCATCAACGCAGCCACAATGCAAATCAGTCGTCTATTCATCATTGATCACCCAATCCGAGACCGGCGCGCCTTCCGCGCTGGCCTCCACTGTCTTCTCTTGTCGCACCTGCCACTGCCAGATCCGGTCTTGCCGCATTCCAGAATCGCGGAACTCCGGACTTCAGCGCCGTCATCCCCTTCAGCGTCTCAGCGATTCCGCCCCATACCCCAAGAAGAGAAAAGAGTAAAGTGTCAAAGGGCCAGACCTAGCGGGCGAGACGGAACCCGTAGCCGAGCCAACCGCCGTAACTGTACGGGTAGTCGCCGGAGCGGCCGGCGCAGCGGTCGCCGCTGCCGGAGTTGGCCCAGCCACAGCCGCGCAGGCCCCGATAGATGCCGCTTGATGGCCCCTGAGGATCTGTGGAAGGGCTCACAGAGTAATAGCCACAACACCAGTCCGCAACCCACTCCCAAACGTTCCCAACCATGTCCTGACAACCATACGGACTGGCGCCCGAAGGATAACTCCCCACAGGAGCCGTCTGACACCGCCCATACCCACCAGCCGCGGGGTTCGTGTCGTCCCAGTTGTTGTACTTCTCCGCGTCCCAAACGTTCCCCCACGGATACACGTTCGGATAGCTCCCCGTCCAGCGTGCCGCCTTCTCCCACTGTGCCTCCGTCGGAAGATGTCCGCCGGCCCACGCGCAATACGCCTCCGCGTCATACCACGTCACACCTACTACCGGATGGTCCTCCGTCTGCGTGAAACTGCCAGTTCCCCAATCCTGCACAGCATCCCAGTACGCAGGCGCCGCGCGGCCCGTCGCCGCCATGAACCGCCGATACTCGCCCCGCGTCACCTCATACTTCCCGATCCAGTAACCAGAGAGATACACAGAGTGCTGGGGAAGCTCGTCGGAATACGAATACGGCTCAGCGCCGTTGTTGCCCATGAGGAACGAACCCGCGGGGATGTAGATCATCTCGGCCGCGACGTTTGCGTCGGAGGCGGTCACCATGGCCTTGTACTGCGTGCCATACACGCCCGGAACGTCCGCCCCGGCGTTCCAGACGATGTGCTTGCCCGCGCCGGGCGTCACGTTGACGCCCACTGCGCCCGAGACGGCGCGCGGCGCGATGCTCCAGCTCGCTCCGGCATTGTTCGAGATACTGAGGCTGACATAGAGAAGGCTCGAGTCGGGGTCGGAGACGTCGTAGTACACGTCCACCAGTCTCGACCCGATCATGCGCTGGTAGGCCCGGACGTTGGAGACGTTGGGCGCGACGGCGTAGGCGGCCGACGCTGAGACAATCGCCACCGCGCTGGCAAAGCAGACAAAAGCTCTCATGGGCATTGGCCCTCCCCAGGCCGAAGCTCAGCCGGCGGGCAAGGGCGCCCGCCTGCTGTGTCCATCATACGACGGATTTGGCGCGGGGTCAAGGGTTTTTTTTTGCTGCCTGGGGCCGTCCTGAATCGCGGAAGCGCGGAAAAAAGAAGGAAACGCGGAAATCCGGATTCCGTGCCTCCCGGGGTGGCGACGCCTGCGCGGGAATGACGGGCATCCGGATTTCAGCGGCATCATCCCGCTCAGCGCCTCAGTGATTCCGTAACCTTGCACCCCTCGCCGCCGTCCAGAATCGCGGAAGCGCGGAAAGAGATGGAAATGCGGAAATCCGGATTCCGCGCCTCCTACCCTTCCGCGTCTCCGCGATTCAGCGCCTCAGCGATTCCGTCACTCCCGCGATCCAGCGGCGGTACTGCTCCAGATCGAAGGGCGGAGCGCCCGCGAGGTAGTGGTTCAGGCCGTCTCCGGACGCGCTCGTCCAGCGCAGGACGTAGAGCCGCTGATCGGACGGGTTGCAGGGGATGCGATCGAGCGTGGTGACGGCATCCGCCCCTGCTGTGGCGCGCCCCGCCGCGATCTGAGCGCCCGTGCCCGCGTCTGTGACCGTGTACTGCAGCTCGATGGCGTCACGGCTGTCGTTGCAGGCGGCGAGTTCCTGAGCGCCGGCTTCGGGCTCGCGGAGGGCAAGCAGCAGAGGCTGCTGGCAGCGTTTGATGAACGAGTACGCCAGCTTCTTCGTGAAGTAGTAATCCACGACAGCGTCCGAGAACTGCGGCCACCCGTCCATAAGGTTCCACCAGATAATGCCCGTGCGCCGCCACTTGCCCGTGCGGAACATCTCGATGAAGAACTTGACCGCCTCGGCCTGCGACGCCTGGCTTGCGAATACGAAGTCTTCGAGATTGCCGGGAACCTCGCCGAAGAGCACCCGCACCTGGCTCGCCATCAGTTCGACGCGGTATCCGAAGTTGTCCACGCCCGGCACGGGATCGGTGGCGTGCAGAGTCCATTCGCAGTTGTCCTGATACGGCCAGA
>JAGVUD010000226.1 GCA_019136435.1 Armatimonadota bacterium
TATTCGTTTGCCGTCACAGTACCGGCGCGCGCGCGCCATGCCGCGACGCTCAGGCTGAATGTGCCCCCCGGTTCTGGTCCGGGACTCAAAGAACTGGTTGTGACGGCGAGTGCGGATGGGCTGCGCATGGCTTCTCTTCACACCCCCGTGCGGCTTTCGAGGGGGCCGGTGGTGGAGTTTCTTGCCAACAGCGCTCTGGACGAACGATACCTGACGGGCGAAGAGCGCGGGGGCGGCGCGCCGTCGGTGCGATTCGGCGACCGCTGGACCTATCGCATCCCCGCCCCGGGCCGGGGCAAGATGAACATATCGGCTCTGGTCGGGGCGAACAATGCCGGGCCCTGGAGTGTGCTCGTTTCGCGGGACGGGCAGACCTTCCGCAAGCTCCTGTCCGGGCAGAGCGGCAAGAACTGGCGCCACGCGCAGTGCGAGGCCGAACCGGGTGATCTGTGGCTGCGGTACGAGGGCAGAGATGTCCAGCTCGGCGAGGTCGTCATCGAGGCTGTCAACGAGCGCGGGCCGGGCACGTCGCGCCCTTGACTCTGATGGAGCGTGAGATGGCTCACGCTCGTCACCATCCCTCCGGGTGTCCTCACCCGGCGGCTTGCTCGTGCTTCGATTCGGAGTTCTCCGGAACGACGGGCCGAAGCACCCGGGGGGTGAGCATGGAGCAGAAGGACGGGAATGAAAACCGCCGCAAGAGGATTTCTGCCCCGCTCGCGCTAAACGCCCTGTGAGGCAAGCATACGTATGGACTTTCTCTCCGATCTGTTCACCGTAGACAGCGTGGCGCACACGATGCTCATCATCGGGTTGGTGGCGTCGCTCGGCCTTCTGATCGGCAGCGTCCGAATCTTCGGCGTCAACATCGGCGTCGCAGGGGTGCTGTTCGCGGGGCTGGCGTTCGGGCACTACGGGCTCAGCATTAACGACCATGTGTTAGAGTTTGTTAAAGAATTCGGCCTTATCCTGTTTGTTTACACCATCGGTGTGCAGGTGGGGCCGGGCATCACGGACTCCCTCAAGCGCCAGGGGCTTCCGCTCAACCTGATGGCCGCCGCCGTCGTCGTGCTCGGTGTGATTATGACGCTTGCCGTGAGCAAGGCCGGGGCGATTGATATCAAGGCGGCGGTCGGTCTCTATTCTGGCGCCGTCACGAACACGCCCAGCCTGGGCGCGGCGCAGCAGGCTCTCAAAGACATCCCGGGCATCACCCCCGCGGACTCGCGGCTGCCCGGCCTGGGATACGCCATCGCCTATCCGTTCGGGGTCATCGGCATCATCCTGACGCTTCTCATCATCCGCGCGCTGTTCCGCATCAACATCGCCGAGGAGAGAGAGGCGCTGAGCAGAATTCAGACCGGGGGCGCGCCGGCGGCCATCGAGGACGACGTGGAGGTCACCAACCCGAATCTGGATGGGCTGCGGGTGCGCGACATCCCGGGCCTGGCATCATCCGGCGTCATCGTGTCGCGCATCATGAGCGGCGGCGCGCAGGTTGTCGCGCATCCGGAGAGCCTGCTGAAGCTGGGCGATGTCCTGCACGCGGTTGGGCCGGAGAGCAAGCTCCGCGAGTTCCGCCTCATTGTGGGCCGGAAGAGCGAGGTGGACCTGAAGGAGATGCCGAGCGAGCTCGTCATCCGGCGCATTCTTGTCACCAAGCAGTCGGTGCTGGGCAAGTCCATTGATGAGCTGGACCTGATCGGGCGTTATGGCGTCCGCGTCACGCGCGTCAGCCGCGCCGACATCGAGTTTATGGCCACGTCCGACTACCGGCTGCAGTTTGCCGACACGCTGCTTATGGTGGGGGAGGAGCAGGCCATCCGGCGCGCGGCCGACGAACTCGGCGATTCGGCGAAGAAGCTGAACCATCCTCAGCTCGTCCCGATGTTCGTGGGGATCGTGCTCGGCGTCATCATCGGAAGCTGGCCCATCAGCATCCCCGGCATGCCGGCGCCCGTCAAGCTCGGACTCGCGGGAGGGCCGCTCGTCGCCGCGATCCTGCTGAGCCGCCTCGGCCGCATCGGCCCGCTGATCTGGTACATGCCCATCAGCGCGAACTTTATGCTGCGCGAGGTGGGGCTTGTGCTGTTTCTCGCGTGCGTGGGAGTCCGTGTGGGCGACCAGTTCGTGGCCACGCTCACCCAGGGCGACGGTCTCATCTGGATGGCGTGGGCGACGCTCATTACGCTGGTGCCGGTGCTGACGGTGGGGATTGTGGCCCGGGCGGTGTACCGGGTGGACTACCCTTCGCTGTGCGGGCTGCTCGTGGGGAGCATGACCGGCGCGCCGGCGCTGTCGTTTGCCACCGATCTGACCGGTTCCGAAGCGCCGAACATCTCGTATGCGACCGTATATCCCCTCGTGATGCTCCTGCGCGTCCTCAGCGCCCAGGCCATCGTGATGCTGCTGGTGCGGTAGCAGCGGCCTCGAATGACGCCCGCATCCCTGCTGCCACGGGCCTTGTGCCCGTTTGGTTCCTTCGGATGCGGAGTTCTCTGGAACGACGGGCCGAAACACCCCGAAAACCACCGTGGCGCTACTACAAACGATGCTCCTGATGATATACCAGGGCAACTTGCCAAACAAGCGTTCGGATCCTACAATGGCCTCGGAGCCCGATGCAATACGGGAGCTGCTGTCTCGCAGTGCTTGTGGTGGTACGGGCTCGTTGTCTTTGGTGGGAGGCTCAGCGGCAATGGAACTCTGGGCGCATACACCGGGGAAGGTGGACCCGGAAAAGTGGCAGTCGCTTGAGGAGCACCTGGTCGGGGTGGCGAGACTTGCGGAGGAGTTCGAAGTCCGAGGTTGAGTGACACGAATACGACCTACAGGAGACTTCGGTTCGCCGCCTGTCTCGATCGCTGGCATTTACATCACAGAGAGCACCCTATTCAATGAGAAGACTGATTCTATTTCTGCGCCTCTTCCTCCTGGCTGTCGTGCTTGTACCTTTCGCGCAGGCCGACGGGAAGGTGTTGGTCGACGTCCCTGAAGTGCAGGCTGAGTTCGCGATGCCCATCTACCGCAATCCTTCGCAGGCCGAGCTCACGGTGATCGTTCCCAGGGCGATGGCCGACCTGCGCGCCGCTTCGGTCTCCGTGGTCTCTGCCGAAGACAAGGAGGTCTGGAACGGGGATTTTCCGCTCTCGCCCGGCCGCAACGCCTGTATCCTGAAGAAGATCGACGCCCTTCCTCCGGGACGCTACATGGCCACAGTCACGGTCGGGCAGACCTCGATGAAGCGCATGCTCCGCATCGAGCGCATCCCCGCCATGTCGCGGCCCGACGGCCCCATCCGCTTCCGCAAGATCTTCTTCACGCCCGACGACTGGCTCTTCGAGTCGTTCCGCAACCTCGAGATTCGCTATTCCAGGCCCAAGCTCACCGAGGCCTACCGCTCTTCCCGTCCCGAGGTGCTGCGCGTGAACGCCTCCTCCATTGGCCGCGCCGTCGACGGCGCCTATGTGATTCAGGGAATCGAGCACCCCTACCGCCGCGGCTACCTCTACTCCGACAAACCCATCCCGTTCACGGTGCAAAGCCCGTCGCCCGAAGGCCCTTATGTGCCTGTCGACACAGCGCCCCAGGCCCAAACTCAAAAGGAGGTCTTCAGGAGTCTCCCCGTCATTGGCTCAGCGCGCGGACGCCGGCAGTACGAGATGTACGACCCCGCCCGTCACGGCACGTACACCCTTCGCGACATCGGCCTCATCCAGAACCTCGACCCCTTCGACTTCGGCTGTGTGCAGGCCGGCTCCCGCACCTACTGGGTCGTTGCCCACACCTCATCGGGTAAGACCGTCTTCCTCCGCGAAGAGCCGCTCTTCCGCGACGTTCCCCTCTACACCGGCGACAGCTACGACGACGGGTTCATGACCAACGACAACTTCGGGAACTCGTGGTTCTCAGACGACGGCAAAACGCTGTTCCTGGCCCGCGGCCAGACGGTCCGCCGGTTCGCCCCCTACGACGTGCCCTATGACCTCCTGCCCAACAGCAGCCGCATCCTCACCATCTACAGCACCACTGACGGCGTCGACTGGCAGTACCGCCACTCCATCTCCGCGGGCGGTCCGTCCGACAACTCGTTCACGCAGCACTACGGCGGCGAGATCCGGTTCATGCCCGACGCCGGGCTGCATCTCGCCTTCATCAACACCTATGACAGCGAGAGCCAGCAGGTCTACCTCGACCTCAAGTACAGCCGCGACGGCATCAACTTCCACGACTTCTCCGACCCCCGTCCGTTCGCGAAGTCGGTCAATCCCTTCGACTGGTACTTCGGCGAGCTGTATCCCAGCCCGGACATCGTTCAGGACGGCGACCGCTACTACCAGATCATCTCGGGCACCGCGTTGCCGCACTATTACGCCGAGCCCCTGTTCCGCCACAACGCGGCGAGCGAGATTACGGCCGACGACTTCAAGTCCATCTTCGGCAAACGCCGCTTCGCTGAGAGCCTGCCCTACTTCAAGTCGCTGGGCGGCTGGGAAGGCCTGGCCAAGCACAGTCGTGAGAGCTATTTCGCCGTGGGGACGATGTCCTACCGCGCCGACGGCTGGTTCGGCGTCCGTGCCGGCATCTGCGAGGGGGTCTTCGTCACCCGTCCCATCAAGGGAGGCGGCGCACTCCGCGTCAACGCCCGTGTCGCCATGGACGGTCTCCTCCGCATGGAGCTGCTGGATGCGAAGGGCCGTGTGCTCGACACCGCCGCTGTCCGGGGTGACAACATCAAGGCCCCCGTCTTTGCGATGCCCGAAGGCAGTTTTCGCCTCCGCGTCACTATGCGCCGTGCCGACCTCTACACGATGTACATCGAACCGTAACCTGTCGACCGGAAAGACACCATTCCTGTCCTTCGATTCGGAGTTCTCTGGAACGACGGGCCGAAGGACACGAACCGGGACCGAAGTCCCCGGAGAACGGTCCGAGCGTGATACACATCACGCTCGATCGTCGCAATGACGGTTTACCCTCCGATCTCGCAGGAAATCCGCGGCCCAGGGCCTAACCTTCCCTTGCATTGGAACCCTCGACCCTCGCAACCGACCGCGGCATAAGCTGGCGCTCCATCCTGCTCGGGCTGGCGCTCATCATCGTGAACACCTACTGGGTCACGGTGGTGGAAGTGCGCTGGTACACGCTGGACGGCACCTGCCTGCCGCTTTTCATCACTCCCGTCTTCATCCTGTTCGTGCTGTGCATGCTGAACCTGGGGCTGCTTCGTCTTGCGCCGCGATGGGCGTTGAACCGCGTGGAGCTCACCATCATCTACGTCATGATGGTCATAAGCTGCGTGCTCTCGGGGCACGACATGCTCCAGAACCTGTTCGGGTCCATCTCGCACCCGTACTTCTTCGCCACGCCCGAAAACGAGTATCAGCGGCTGTTCTTCCGCTATCTGCCGAAGTTCCTTCTGGTGCGCGACAAGGCAGCTCTCACCGACTTCTACAACGGCAACGTGAACCCGTGGACCAGCGGGCTGTGGCTGGCGTGGGTGCTGCCGCTCGCGCTGTGGGGCATCTTCCTGTGCGTTCTGTTCGCGATGATGCTTGCGGCGACGACGCTTCTGCGCCGGGCGTGGACGCAGAACGAGAAGCTCGTCTTTCCGCTCATTCAGCTTCCTGTCGCGATGACGGCCGGCGCGGAGGGGCGGGGCATCTTTCAGGCACGGGCGCTCTGGTGGGGGTTTGCAGTGGCTGCCGGCATTACGCTGTTCAACGGGATGCACGTGCTGTATCCGCAGCTTCCGTATCTTGCCGCCGTCAAGCAGTACGACATCGCCCCGATGTTCTCAAGCCCGCCGTGGAACGCCATCGGCTACACGCCCATCTCGATGTACCCGTTCGCCATCGGCATCGCGTTTTTCATCCCGCTCGACCTGAGCTTCTCCTGCTGGTTCTTCTTCGTCGCGAGCAAGCTGTTCCAGGTTGTCGGGCGCGTCAATGGGTGGGACGCGCCGTCGAACGCCGGGTTCCCGTTCTTCCCCGAGCAGGCGGCGGGGGCGTGGATCGGGCTCGGCATGGTCACGCTGTTCGGAGCGCGGCATTATCTCAAGAACGCCTGGCTGCAGGTGGTGGGGCGCGCCGGGGAAGACGAGCCGGGCGAGCGGCGCGACTACCGCATCGCCATGGCCGTTCTGGCGTTCGGGCTCGTGTTTCTGGTGCTCTGGAGCTTCCTGCTGAACATCAAGTGGTGGGTGGCGGTCATCTTCTTCGGCATCTACCTGCTGCTGTCGATCACCATCACGCGTGTGCGGGCGGAGCTGGGCACCCCTCACGAAATCTACTACGTCAATCCGCACGACATCCTGACCAAGGTCTTCGGCACCCAGGCCATCGGGCCGCAGAGCCTCACATCCATGGCCACGATGTACTGGTTCAACCGCTGCATGCGCTGCCACCCGATGCCCAACATGATGGAGTCGTTCAAGATGGCGGAGTATGCGAAGCTGAACTACCGCCGCATGATCGCCGTCATCGCGCTCACGCTCGTGTTCGGGATGTTCGTCGCCTACTGGGCGAACCTTCAGGTGACGTACGAAGCCGGCGCTTCGGCCAAGGCGATAGGCTACAAATGGTGGCTGGGCACGGAGTCGTACGGCGGGCGCCTGCAGACCTTGCTCCAGAACCCGGTGCCGCCGCCGGTCTCCATCGAGCCCGGCTACACGGGCGGTGCCTGGTACAGGCATCTTCACTTCGAGTTGACGAAGGTGCTGTATATGCTCGGCGGCCTGGTTCTGGTGTTCGCCATGAAGGGCGCCCGGGCCGCGTCGGTCGCGTGGCCGTTCCATCCGGCCGGGTATGCGCTGGCTGTCAGCTTCGCGATGAACTACTTCTGGTTCGCGTTCTTCATAAGCTGGGCCATCAAGTCGCTCATCGTGCGCTACGGCGGCATGAAGTTTCACAACCAGGCGGTGCCGTTCTTCCTCGGGCTGATTCTGGGGGACTACGTGATGGGCAGCATCTGGGCCATCATCGGCCCGGTGCTCGGGGTGCAGACCTACAAGATCTTCATCTAGTCCCGGCCGGATCGACCCGGAGATGTTCTCCGGGTTGCCGTCCGGGGACATTCGTCCCGACGTTGATGGGGCGTGAAATGGTTCACGCCCCATGCCCTTCTCCGGGGCCTTTTGCCCCGGCCACGCTATGCGGGGGGCACATGTCCCGGGAGAACGCTCCGCGCGCGCGGCAAACGGCGGGGACGAGCGGACGCTGCACTCACCTTCGGGCCTTCGGGCCGTACGACTTGACGTTGGTGACCCAACAGGGTAGCATAGAAAGGACGGTACAGAACTCACCACCAGCCGTGCCTCGGGCGGGAACCGCATTGTGCGGCAAGCTATGGTGGCCGGGCTGGGAGAAGGAGCCACAGGTATGGGCATCGGTTTTGGGATAGGCCAACCTTTGCAGACCTCAGGGGACTTCGAGATCAAAGGCGACTTGCTGATTGCCGGAAGCATCACCGGTGCCACGTCCGTCACCATGGCTGGCGTGCTTGCAGGTATGCGCCTGCCGGTTACTATCCTTGCATCCGGGTCGCCCCTCCTCCTTACCGCAGCCTCTCATTTCGACAAGGTGCTCTGCCTTGCTTCTGGAGCCGCCTACACGGTATACCTGCCCGACCCGCAGGAAAACGGGACTAACAAGCCGCCAGCGGGAACGTGGAGGGTCGTGTACCAGGCGTCCAACAGTAACACCATCATAGCAGCGGATTATCCGAGCGGTGACCCGGAGTCGCTCAATCACAAGCGATTCCTAATGCCCGGATACCGGGACGAGTACGCCGACGGTTCGTTTCACACGTTCAATTCGAATGGCGGCGTGAGCACTTGCACGTTCAACACAACGGGGCTGTTGGTCGGAGCAGCTGTGCTGGTCGTGTGCAACGGGTACAACTGGCTGGGCATGCCGCTGTGCCGTTTGCCGTACTCGCTTGCGACAGTGTAATAGCACGTAGGCCAGCGCCCACCGGAAGGACCACCGACAATGGGACAAGTCACACTCGCTGACACAACAAACAATGCACTGAAGGTCGAACTTGCCAGCCAGCTGGCGGGAGAGGACATTACCAACCAGTGGATGTCCACAAACCTCAAGGGCTACCTGACGGTCGCCGGCAAGGCTGTAACCGTTGACAGCAGCACGACTGCTAAGAATATAGGGGACACGACAAGTGACGCCCTTGGCGTGGACACGGAAGTGATCTCCATCTTCAATCCAGGCACTGTGCGCCTGTGGGTCGCATTTCGCCAGTCGGTCAAGCCGAACGGTGGCCGCATCTCAACGGCAGTCCCCATCGAGCCGGGCCTGACGCTGACGGTACCTGTCTATACGAAGAATGACGACCCCATCCAGTTGTCCTTCATTCTGGACTCCGGGTCAACGTCAATAAGCGTTCCAGTCGTGGGAATGGGAAACTCAACGTCCTAGCCATGGCCAGGGAGCTTATCTGCAACGTGTATAACTATCAGTGGACGACGGTTGGCAGCGGGGGCTCTGGAAGCATACCGACGCCCGCGCAGGTCGACACCTGGCTGGCCCGGATCAAGGACTGCGGGTTTACGGCGATAGCTATAAACGAGCGGCTCTCGGCCTTCACAGGGACGTCGTGGAACTTTTGGTCGACGAACGCGCTTGTGGGCAGCTCGGAGACCATTCTCCACCGCCTCGAGGCCAGCGGCCTCAAGATCCTTTTGCGGATCTGGGCAGACCTGCCGGACGCCACCATACGCGCTGCGATTAGTGAGGCTTACGGGCCGGAATGCATCGGCCCCGACTTCGATGGCTACGCTCTGAATGCCTATGCGCCAAAGTCCGCCCAAGCCTTGGCCGCGATGGCAGCGGCGTTAAAGGACCAGGGCCTCTATGATGCGGTGGACTGGATCGTCGTGGGCTGGGACGGGACTGGAGAGGTTGATGATGTGCGAGGTTTCGTCGGCCAACCCACCCTGACCCGGCCGGCAAGACCGGCGGCGGAGGGCATATCGCGAACGGCCGTGGCGACCGGGCGCGCTGTTGCAGGGCCGCGCATTGTCCGAATCAACGATGCCAACGAAGCGATGGGCATCATGTTCCGCGCCGTGTGCGCCGAACTGGGCAACAGCAAACCTATTGGCTGCATGCGCGGGTCGGCCTGGCAGAATCAACCCAAAAGGCGGACACTGCCCTACTTCCCGGATGAGACATTCGCGCAGTCGAACGACGCCAATCAATGCCCAAACGCCTGGGTCATCGGAAGCGGGCCCACGTGGAGCGGGCCATTCTATCCCAGCCCGTACACCGGCCATGAGCAGGAGGAGGCAGTGTGCTTCTCGGCCGACATCATCCGGGGTGCGGGGATGCAACAGGGCGTCCTTGAGGCTGATGTACTCGGGTTCAGTGGCATGATGCCAGGCGGCACAGAGGAGGCCATCAAGGCCGAAATGGTAGTCCGCGCTGGGCGCTGTCTGGAGCGGGACGTGGGGCTGATGTTCGCCCATTGGGTGTACGAAAGCAGTGGTGTTGATTTCACGGGCCTCGATGTCTGGCAGGAGACCATCAGCGATGGTATCGCGCCTCTGCTTGATGAGCTGAACCGGCCGTCGTTGACCCCCGTAGCCGCAGATCCGTTTCTGGTTAGTGCAGCTAATCTTAACAACTACGATTACATCGCCGACGCAGTGGATTACTGGCGCACGGCTGGAGGCGCACCCGGCACGTCGGTTCCCTTAGCATTCGCGTACACATTGCCTTAGCGCCATTTCGTTGCGGCAGTCGCACAAGTGGCGCCGGAGAAAGACCTGATGGAAATGACCAAATGGTGCATGCTTCTGCTTCTGGTGCTGGCCGCCAGCAGGTCGGCCGCGGCCACACCCCAGTACATTATCCACGACCTCGGGACGTTTGGAGGACTTGCGGGCCGACTGAACGCCATCAATAACAGCAACGTTGCCGTAGGTTCAAGCTACGTGGAGTACGTAAGCTACAATGCGATCTACTACTCCGGCGGGGCTTGGCGCGTCATATCCGAAGGTGTGGCCAGTGGCATCAATGACGCCGGTGTCGTCGTTGGCACGACTCCGGGCACGGGAGGCGACGGGCAGCCTTGGTACTGGGATGGCGAGCGGCATGATTACCCGGGCCGGCGCGCCGTGGACATCAACAACCTGGGCCACATTGCTGGCCGCGGGGCGGGCGTGCCGGGCTCTGGCAGCCTGTGGATTGACGGCGTTCACCATTCTCTTGGCACCCTTGGCGAGGGGGATATCGAGGTGCGCGCACTCAACAACAACGATCAGGTTGTTGGCACGTTCATCCGGGACATCCCCGGCACCCGTGCATTCCTCTCTCAAAATGGCGTGATGCAAGATCTCGGTGTGCTCACGGGGCGTTCTGAGAGCCAGGCGGTGGGCATCAACGACCAGGGCGTGGTTGTCGGTTGGAGCCGCAACCGCGGCGAGTTCATCGAGCAAGTGGGGTTCCTGTACGACGGGCAGATGCACGAGCTTCCCTTTGTGCCGGCGGGCATCAACAACCTGGGCCAGATTATCGGGGGCGGAGGCGTCTTCGACCACGGCGAGTTACATCCCTTGCCAGGGCTTGGCGGCGGCGTTCTCTGGGGCGGGCCGTTGGCCATCAACGACAACGGCTGGGTCGTCGGGTACGCGCGTTCCGGTGCGTCACTTCAGCTTCCTTCGCATGCCGTCATTTGGGAGCCGGTTCCTGAGCCGGGCGGCATGGCAGCGCTGGGGGCGATGCTGGTGGGGTTCGCCCTCGCCGGCCTCCGGCTGAGGGCATAGGCGGGCAGCCCCGCTGACAACTGGTGATCGACCCGGGGGTGTACTCCGGGTTGCCGTCCGGGGGACATTTGTCCCGACGTTGATGTCGGTGTTTGATGGGGCGTGAAATGCTGATGGGGCGTGAAATGGTTCACGCCCCATGCCCTTCTCCGGGACGTTTGTCCCGGCACGCTATGCGGAGGACACATGTCCCGGTAGAACGTTCCGCGCGTGAGGCATCTCACGCTCGATCAGGGGGGACACATGTCCCAGGAGAACGTCCCACGCGTGAGGCATCTCACGCGCGATCGGCTCACACCCGATCAGCGGTCTCCGCGCTTTTCGCTTCTTTCCGCGCCTCCGCGATTCCGATCCCTCAGCCCAGCCCCAGCAGCCGCGCCGCGTTGCCGCCCGTGATGCCTGATATCTCCCACGGCTCCAGAGGTAGCGCGCGAATGCGGGCGAGCTGGGCGGACGCATCGCCACAGGGCGCATCCGACCCGAACAGCACCCTATCGGCCCCGTGGTCGCGGATTAGCGAGACAAGATCATCGTCCCCAATATGCTCCGGGAGACAATACGCGGTGTCCAGGAAAACGTCGCTTTCGATGAGAAACTCCCGCGCTTGTTCCCAGACCAGAAACCCGCCCATGTGCGCGACGGCCATCGCCAACTGCGGAAACATCTCGTGAACGCGCGCGAGCGACTCCGGCGTCCCGAACATCACCATAGCGGGGTCAATCTCAGCGCCGCCGTGGAAATAGGCAATCAGCTTGCCCTGCATCGCCTCGTAGATGGGCAGCATCCGCTCGTCATCGGGACAAAACTTCTGCCAGCTCGGCTGGAATTTCACGCCTTTCAGCCCCAGCTCTCGCATCCGTTCCAACTCCGATAGCGGCTCCGGGAAGTCCGGATGCATCGCGCCAAACGAGATGACACTGTCCGATCGGATGGAGGCTGCCCAATCGTTGATGGAAACCACCTGCGAGGCTTTCGTCGCCACCGGCTGAACGACCGCAAGGTCTATGCCCACCGCGCGATTGCGCGCCCGC
>JAGVUD010000332.1 GCA_019136435.1 Armatimonadota bacterium
GAACACGTTCTCGATGTTGAGCCGACCGGTGTTGCTCTTGCCGTCGGCCATAATCCCGTCGTCGCAGTACTGCAGGCGCGTGTTGGTGATGGAAACGCCGCACCCGCTGACCTGAATCGCCGCGGGGTACTTCGCACCGTCCTTGCGGTCGTAGACCAGGGCAAGCGCGTGGAGTGACGCCCCTTCCTTCATCGTGATGGCCGGGCCTTTCGCGTGACTCACGCGAAGGGTGGGCATCGGGCAGCTGTCGGCATTCCACGCGCCGGCGACCGCTCCCTCCAGGCTCTGACCCTCGATTTCGAGCGGCTGCGTGACGATGTACTGCCCGCGCGGGAAGGTCACCGGACGAGACTGCGTGCGGCCCGCTTCGATGGCCTTCCTTATGGCGGCCGTGTCGTCGGCCTTGCCGTCGCCTTTCGCGCCGAAGTCGAGGACGCTGAGAGACGAGGCGGCGTGCAGCGGAACGGACGACAGCACGAGGACACAGACGAACACCCCCAGACACAGACGGACACGGACGAATGGAGTCCTGTTCAACGTTTTTCCTTTCCCAGACAGCAGTTCTTGTACTTGCGCCCGCTTCCGCAGGGGCATGGATCGTTGCGGCGGGCGGTGGCCATGTTCGCTTTGTCCTGTTCGGCGACCATGGCCATAATCTCGGCGGGCGCGCGCTGCTGCTGCAGCAGGCTGGCCATCACGCGCATGTAAGGGTCCACATGGTGGTAGAACTTCTTGAATCCCGCGCAGAGATAGTTCAGCCCCGGCTGCCCGTCCGGCGTCTTGAGGAAGCGGTCCTTCGGGCAGGCGCCGTTGCAGGCGAACAGCACATCGCACTGCCGGCAGTATTCGGGCAGCGTGTCCTGCTTGTCCGTTCCGAACGTGCGCTGGAACGGCGAAGCGACCAGGGTTTCAAGCGGCGTCTGCATCAGGTTCCCCAGGAAATGCTCTGCATCAACCAGATGATCGCAGGAGTAGAGATCGCCGTTGTGCTCCAGCGCCATCGCGTTGCCGCAGGTCTTTGCATACACGCAGAGGCTGGGCTCCATCCCGAGCCAGGCTTCGAGCGCCACATCAAAATGCTGCACGAACACCCGCCCCACGTCGCGGCGCACCCACTCGTCGAACACATCGCACAGAAACTGGCCCCATTTCTCCGGCCGGGGTGTCCAGTCCGTCACGCTGCCGTCCGGCAGCCGCTCGACCGCCGCAATGAACTGGATGAACTCGACGCCCTCGTCGCGGAAGAAGCGGTACACACGCGACCCGTGATCCGAGTTGGCGCGGTTGACAACGCACAGGATGTTGTGCTCGACGCCCTGCTTCTGCAGGAGCTTCAGCGCCGCGTGAACGCGGTCGAATGTGCCGTGGCCTCCTTTGTCCACGCGGTTCGCGTCGTGCAGGTCGCGCGGGCCGTCCATGCTGAGGCCGATCAGGAAGCCGTGCTCCTTCAGGAACTTGGCCCACTCCTCGTCGAGCAGGATGCCGTTGGTCTGCAAGGAGTTGGTGATGCGCATATGCGCGGGGCGGTACTTCTCCTGAAGCTCGACCGCGCGGCGGAAGAAGTCGAGCCCCATCAGCGTCGGCTCCCCACCCTGCCAGGCGAAAGACACCTGCGGGATCGTCTGCGCCTCGATATACTGGCGTGTGAAGGATTCCAGAACGTCGTCGGTCATTCGGAAGCCCGACGCGCCCTCGTAAATAGACTCCTTGCGCAGGTAGAAGCAGTAGCTGCAGCCCAGGTTGCAGACGGCGCCGCGCGGCTTCACCATCACGTGAAACGCTGGCGGGAGGCTTCCCGGCGCAAGCTCCACGGGATCAACGGGGGCTCTGGGTACAAAAAGTTCGCGTTCTGGCACAGCGGCGGCGGGTTCCTTTCGTCGCTCTTCAGGATAGCACACATGCGCGCAATGTTCGATAATTGAGAGGTTTTGGGCACGCGCCCGGAGAAGATGGTTCCGGGTGAAGCGCGGGAGTGGGGTGGCCCAACGCCGACAGGAGACCATACATGAACATACCAAACGATCCTAAAGAAGTCCTCGAGATGGCAGTCAACAACGAGCGCGAGGCGTATGAGCTGCTCTGCGCATCGCGTGACGCGTGTGAGGACAAGCTCTCGAAGGCGACGTTCGACTTCCTGGCAAAGGAAGAGCTGAAGCACATTGACGTAATCCAGAAGTTCGGCGAGACGGGCGTGGCATCGGCGCCGGACGTGAGCAAGTCGCTCACCAAAGCGGATGTCGCGAAGGGGATCAAGGGAATCTTTGAGCAGTTCGGCTGGCAGTACGAGCAGGCGGCTGCGACAGACGACCGGATGGAAGCCTACCGGACCGCGATGGACATGGAGCGACACGGGCATCAGTTCT
>JAGVUD010000461.1 GCA_019136435.1 Armatimonadota bacterium
CTTCGATTCGGAGTTCTCCGGAACGACGGGCCGAAGTACCGGGTCAATCCCTTTCGCTGCGGGGTTGCCGCGTCCATGTCATTCCGACGAGTCTGCGAGGAGGAATCTCTTCTGCCGTCTCGGGCGCTCCCGGCGAGGGATTTCTCGCCGCGATCGTAATGCCATGAATGCATTCACAACGGCAAAGGAGGATTGCTCCCGGCCGAAGAAGCAGTCTCAGGCGCGCTGCAGGGGCGCGCGACATTACCAGAAGGGGGCTACTCCCATTTCTAAGAAGATCGCATTCATCGGGGCAGGCAGCTTTGGCTTTACGCGGGGCCTGGTCCGCGACATCCTCACATTTCCCGCGCTGAGAGACAGCACGCTGGCGCTTATGGACATTGACCAGGAGCGCCTGGACTTCATCAAGAAGGGCGTGGACCGCATCGTCGAGGCCGGCAACTACCCGGCGAAGGTCTTCACCACGACCGACCGCAAGGAAGCGCTCGAGGGCGCCGACGGCGTCGTCTGCACCATCCTGCAGGGTGGCGTGGACGTGTTCCGCACCGACATCGAGATTCCGATGAAGTACGGCGTGGACACCAACATCGGCGACACGCGCGGGCCGTCCGGCATCTTCCGCGCTCTGCGCACCATCCCCGTGATGCTCGACATCGTGCACGACATCGAGCGCTACTGCCCGAAAGCCATCTTCCTGAATTACACGAACCCGATGGCCATGCTCTGCAAGGCGATGCTGTCCGAAAGCAATGTGACCGTCTCCGGCCTCTGCCACAGCGTGCAGGGGACGGCCATGATGCTTGCCAACTGGATCGGCGCGCCGTTCGAGGAGGTCACCTACCTCTGCGCCGGCATCAACCATCAGGCCTGGTATCTGAACTTCAAGCAGAACGGCGACGACGCCTACCCGCGCATCCGCGAGGCCGTGGAGACGAGGGAGGATATCTACAAGTCCGAGCTGGTTCGCAATGAGATGTTCCTGCATCTCGACTACTACGTTACCGAATCGAGCGGGCACAACTCCGAGTATGTCGCCTGGTTCCGCAAGCGCAAGGACCTGATCGAGAAGTACTGCACCACCGGCACCAATTGGAACCCGGGCGCGTACGCCTACATTCTCAATGAGTATCAGCGCATCGCAGACACCTGGCGCGACAGCATCAAGGAGCAGCTCGAGGCGCCCGTGAAGCTCGACCGCGGGCACGAGTACGCCGCGAGCATCTTCAACGCCTGCTTCGGAGATGGCGACCTTTTCGAATTCAACGGCAACGTCCTGAACAAGGGTCTCATAGACAACCTCCCGCCGGAGTGCTGCGTGGAGGTTCCGGTGCTGGCGTCGAAGCGCGGGCTCGACGCGATGCATGTCGGCCCGCTTCCCGCGCAGCTTGCCATCCTGAACAACATCAGCGCGCGCATCGAGGACCTGGCCGTCGAAGGCGCCATCGAGGGCGACCGGCGCAAGGTGTTCCACGCGGTCTGCTACGACCCGCTGACCTCCGCCGTGCTGAGCCTGGACGAGATCAAGCAGATGGTGGACGAGATGTTCGAGGCGAACCGCGGCTGGCTGCCGCAGTTCAAGGGGTTGGAGAGCTAGAAGGCTTCCGCAATCGTTCGCTGTGCGGCCAGGCGTCCGGGCCTGGCCGCACAGCGCCGTTTCACTGGCGTCACCGGGTTGATCGGCCGTGAGATGGCTCACGGCTGCGGGGTTCTCCGGGGACATTTGTCCCCTGTGCGTCGTGCCGGCGAAGTGCCGCGAGAGTCGGGCGTTGAGGTGTGGAAGCAAGGATCGACCCGGAGATGTTCTCCGGGTTGCCGTCTCCAGTCGAATCCGACGTCCGTCGAGGATGCCTGTCTGAGGCGCATCCGCGCCTGTCGGGACATTCTGCAGTTCAACTCCTGCAAGATCAGGTACAATGCTCTCCAAAGCAATGGATTATCCTCTCAAGCTAATCGAGACGGAAGAGGGCTTTGCGGTGTGCTGCCCCGCGCTGCCCGGCTGCTGGTCCCAGGGACGTACCGAAGCGGAGGCGCTCGAGAACATCCGCGACGCCATCGCCGAGTATCTGGCCGCTCGCGCCGAGCTTCGGGAAGGTGAGCAGATGCGGTATGTAACGGTAGGCTGAGCATTGCCCCGCCTTCCCGGGATCAGCCATCAGAGGGCAATCCGTGCCTTCCGCAAGGCAGGGTTCCACGTGGTGAGTCAGGGGAAGCAAATCATTCTGGCGAAGGAAGGCCTGATGCTGAGTATCCCGCGGGGCAACCCCATTGATGCCGTCACGATGGGCGGGATTATCACCGACGCCGGCATGTCCGTCGAGCAGTTCAAGAAGCTGCTG
>JAGVUD010000483.1 GCA_019136435.1 Armatimonadota bacterium
CGGTAGAGGGCTGCGGCCCAGGTGGGGACACCCGGGCTGATGGACGACTCAGACTTGCGGTGTCACTGCGCTGTTCTTCTGGGGCTCTGTGCGTCAGTGGCCCGCGCATCCGCTGCGGCCGCTGGTAGAGATGGGCCCAGCACAAAGACATCAGTCGCTAGCAGTGTGCTCACCGTGTTAGGGTGCTTCGGCTCGGAGTTCTCTGGAACGACGGGCCGAAGCACAGTCCTGTTGTGAAGGCGCGTGAGATACCTTGCGCGCCCGCGCTTTCAGGCCCGCTTCGGAGAGACGATGACGCCGTCGAACACGGCCGCGTTCGACTGAACCCGGCACCCGCGGCCAACCACGCAGCGCTCGATGCAGGTGTCGCGCAGAACCGCCGCCTCCGGCCACAGTATGCTCTGGCGAACGGTGGCGCCCGATTCGACCACGCACCCGTCCGCGAGCACGGAATACTCCTGCACGTGCGCCCCGGCCTCGATGCGGCAGTTGTTGCCGATGACGACCGGATACTCGATCTTCGCGGTCGGGTCTATTTCGACATTCTCCCCCATCCAGACGTACTTGCGCGCCTGTTTGTAAGGGAGATTGAGCGTAATGCGCCCGTCCAGCACGTCGTAGTGCGTCTGGCGGTACTCCGCCAGGTTGCCGATATCGCGCCAGTAGCTGGACGTGAGGTGTCCGTACAGCCGCATCTTGCGCTCGATCAAGAGCGGCAGAAGGTCCTTGCCGAGTCCGTACATCACGCCCTTCGGAATCAGTTCGAGAACGGCGGGATCGAGGAAGTACACCCCCGTGTTGGCGGCGTTCGAGAACATGCTGCCGCCCCGTGGCTTCTCGACGAAACGGGTGATGCGCCCCCGCTCGTTGACGAGCGCGATGCCGTACTCCGACGGGTCCTCGACGAGGGACAGCGCGATGGTGCACAGCGCCTTCTTCTCGCGGTGGCTGCTGAGAATGCGCGTCAGGTCGAAATCGGAGATGTCGTCGCCGCCGATGACGACAAACGTGTCGTCGAAGAAGTCCTCGGCACGCTTCACGCTGCCCGCGTCGCCCCACAGCCTGTCCTCCTCGGCATAGGTGAGGCGAACTCCCAGGCTCGATCCGTCTCCCAGGGCTTTCTTGATCTGCCCTCCGAGATAGTGCAGGTTCACCATAATCTCGTTGAACCCGTGGCGGGCGAGCAGGTGGACGATGTGCTCGATATTCGGCTGGTTCACAATCGGGACCAGCGGCTTCGGGGTGTTTCGGGTGAGGGGATCGAGCCGGCTGCCAACTCCAGCCGCCAGAATCATGGCCTTCACAGTGACGGACCTCCTATCGAAAAAAGACCTTGCGGCGCGCGGCCGCATCACGCATTATCGGCTTTTGCTGGCGGGCCTCCGCAGGGGGGCCAGAGGCCTCGCGTCAGGCGCGGGCTTTCTGAAACCGCAGCACACTCTCGGCGACACGCCGGACGCTGTCGTCGGGAAGCTCGGGATAGACGGGCAGTGAGAGCACTTCGCGGCAGGTCTTCTCGGCCTCGGGCATGTCGCCCGGCCTGTAGCCGAACTTCGCATAGGCGGGCTGAATGTGCAGCGGGCCCGGATAGTACACCGCGGAGTCTATCCCATCGGCGGCGAGATGCTGTTTCAGGTCGTCGCGGCGTTCGCTGCGAAGCGTATACTGGTGCCAGACGTGCTCGTCGCCCGGTGTCACCGCGGGAAGCCGCAAGCCGCAGCCTGCGAGCATTTCGTTGTAGATGGCGGCGTGCCTGCGGCGGGCGCCATTCCATTCGGCGAGACGCTTCAGCTTGACGCGCAGTATGGCGGCCTGAACCTCGTCGAGGCGGCTGCACCAGCCGACGCTCTGGTAGTCGTAGGTGCCGCCCGAGCCGTGGAAGCGCAGCAGTTTGACCTTCGCCGCCACATCCGCGTCGTTTGTGAGCACCATTCCCCCATCGCCAAACGCGCCCAGGTTCTTTGTCGGGAAGAACGACAGCGTTGCGGCATCGCCGAACGCACCGAGAGCCCTTCCGCGATGCTTCGCGCCGATGGCCTGCGCCCCGTCGGCGACGAGCTTGAGGCCGTGCGTTTTCGCGATGGCCTCCAGCGCGGTCATGTCCGCCATCTGGCCGTACAGATGCACGGGCAGGATGGCGCGGGTTCTGGGATTGATGCGGGCCTCCACCTGCGCGGCGTCCAGGTTGAACGTTCGCGGGTCTATGTCCACGTACACCGGGACCGCGCCGATCTGAACGATGGTCTCGGTCGTGGCGACGAACGTGAACGGCGTCGTGATGACCTCGTCTCCCGGACCGACGCCGCAGGCGGCAAGCGCGAGCATGAT
>JAGVUD010000426.1 GCA_019136435.1 Armatimonadota bacterium
AGCCCGGAATGACGTGGAGGGTTACGTATTGCTGAAGTCGATTCCGCATCCATAGCATGTCATGCCAGCGCCGGCTCTTGAAACAGACCGTCTGATCCTGCGCCCGTTTACCCCTGACGACCTGGACGGCCTCCACCTCCAGCTCTCGGATGCTCAGGTGATGCGCTTCTACCCGTCGGTGCTGTCGCGGGACCAGAGCGAGAAGTGGCTGGAGGGGATACTGCGCGACTACGCCGAGTGCGGCTTCGGAATGCTGGCGATCCGGCTGAAAGAGACGGCGCAGTTCATTGGACAGGCGGGCATCATGCGCCGCATTGATGGCGGCGGCACGCACCACTATCTCGCCTACCTGCTGTGCAGGGAGTTCTGGGACTTCGGCTACGCGACTGAGGCGGCCCGGCGGCTTCTGGAGTTCGGCTTCGAGCAGATGGGTCTGGAGTTGATCGAGGCGCTCGTGCGGCCGGAGAACCTCCCTTCCGTGAGAGTCGTTCAGCGGCTGGGGATGCGCGCCGCCGGCGTCACGGAACACGCAGGCTTCCATCACGACGTCTATGCAGTCCGGCGCGAGGCATGGCGGCGCGCCCGTTGCTGAAAAGCTCGCGCTCGGGCAGTATACTGTCTTCCACTGGAGGACACTACTTGCGCGCTGAGATTCTTTCCGTGGGCACCGAGCTGCTGCTGGGGCAGATTACCGATACGAACGCCGTGTTCCTTTCGCGCGACCTGGCGGCGCGGGGAATTGACGTGATGCACCGCGTGACGGTCGGCGACAACATGGGCCGCGCCGTCGAGGCGTTTCGCACTGCCCTCGGGCGGGCCGATGTGGTGGTCGCAATCGGCGGCCTCGGGCCGACGGAGGACGACATCACCAAAGAAGCCGCGTCCGAGGCGTGCGGGGTGGCTCTGGTCAACGATCCCGAGTCGGAGAGCACCCTGCGGGCGTTCTTCGAGCGCCGGGGCATCGCCTTTCACGAGGGCAACCTGAAGCAGGCGCTGAAGCCCGAGCACGGAGTCAACCTCAAGAACCCCAACGGCACCGCGCCGGGCTGCGTCTTCGACCTGGGCGACCGCGCCGTCATCTGCCTGCCCGGGCCGCCGAACGAACTGATCCCGATGTGGACGGACGAGGCTGTGCCGTGGCTGTCGGCGCGGGGCTACACGCCCGCCGAGGTGCTCAGATCCCGCACGCTTCGCTTTGTCGGCATCGGCGAATCCCTGCTCGAGCCGAAGGTCAAGGACCTGCTCGCCTGCCGCAACCCCACTGTCGCGCCGTACGCCAAGACAGGCGAAGTGCACCTGCGCATATCGGCCAAAGCTCCGGACGAAAAGACGGCGATGGATCTGATTGCGGGCAAGGAAGCCCAGATCCGCGAACGCGCCGGCGAGTGGCTCTACGGGATAGATGACGAAACGCTCGAGATGGTCACCGTCCGGCTCTGCATCGCCGGAGGCCTGAAGATCGCAACCGCGGAGTCCTGCACCGGCGGCCTCATCGCCTCGCGCATCACCGACGTGCCCGGAAGCTCGGAGACATTCGTGGAAGGCCTGGTCTCGTATGCGAACGAGGCGAAGACGGATCTGCTGGGGGTGCCAGCAGGCCTGATCGAGCGGCATGGAGCGGTCAGCGAGGATGTGGCGCTCGCGATGGCCGAAGGCGCGCGGAAGCGCGCGGGCGCCGATATCGCCGTGGCCGACACGGGCATCGCCGGTCCGGGCGGCGGCACGCCCGATAAGCCCGTCGGCCTGGTCTGGATCGCCGTCTCGACAGCGAAAGGCGCGCGCGCCGAGCGCAACCTGTTTGCCGGAAGCCGCGAGACGGTGAAGCTGCGCGCCTCGCAGTCGGCGCTGGCGCTGCTGCGCAAGACGGCGCTGGAGGAGTTCTAGCGTGCCCTCCGAAGACAGGCCCCGCCTCTTCGTCGCCGTGCTTCTCCCCGAGAGCGTCCGCGAGCGGATTGCCGGGGTTGCCGCCCGCTTGCAGCCTTTTCGAACAAATGTTTCTATTGTCAGGAAGGAAAACTTCCACGTAACACTGAAATTCATGGGAGAGACGGATGTGAGTCTCCTCGACCGCGCGACTGGCGTCATCCGGAGCGCGGCGGTGGCGCAGGCGCCTTTCGATGCCGCGATCAGCGGATGGGGAGCGTTCCCGAACGCGCGGAAAGCGAGGGTCGTCTGGGCAGGAGTCTCGGATGGGGCGGAGCAGCTCCGGAGTCTGTCCCGGGGGGTCGAGAAGGGGCTCGCGGCGCTCGGATTCGAGGACGAGAACAGGTTCAGGCCGCACGTCACGATCGGCCGGGTCAGGAATCCGGACCGCTCCGGCAGGCTT
>JAGVUD010000511.1 GCA_019136435.1 Armatimonadota bacterium
ATGGAACTCGATGTCGGCCGGGCCGGGCTTGGTTAGTCCCCAAGCGGGCAACGGCGCGGACAGCACAGAGGCGTGAGCATCGTGTGGCTATTGCGAGGCGTCAGTCGTCGTCCTTGCCGGAAAGCGCGTCCATCCGCGCCCTGATCTCCTCCAGCTTGCGCTCGCTTTCGTCCACGACGCAGCCGAACCGGGCGACGGCGCGTGAGAGAACCGCCATCGCCCACACGACCGCGCAGAGCAGCGCCAGTATGACTGCGCCGCCCGCTATCAGCAGGAGAACCGTGTGTTGGTCCGGCATCATCTCCGCTCCACGCACAGCACTCTGCTTTCGTGCTTCTCGAGCCGGAGCCGCACCGAGATGCCGTCGCGGTCTGCCCGCAGCGTCTCGCACGGCTCGAACCTGCCCGACCACGCGTCGAACCACTCCGCGCGCCCCCGGCTGCGGCAGGTCAGGGTCGTGTCAATCGTCTGTTCGCCTTCGTTGACGAGCAGATAGAACTCAACGCCCTCCCTGCTGACGTGCATCGAGCGCAAGTCCTCCGCCGGCTCCCTCAGCACGACGTCCCGCCTGATGCCCTCCGCCATCGCCTCCGAAGCTCTGGTCCGGCAATACCGCACGCGCCCGCCCGCCTCTTCGAACTCCCGCACGCGCCGGGCTGCCTCGCCGGATAGCGGGCCGTCGCGGTCAACGATGAGCGTCGAGTACTTCATCCCGGCGATCTCGAACCTGCGGGCGCGGATTCGCGCCTGTTCCGTCAGCCGCCAGTCCTCCACGTAGTTGAAGTCAATCTGGTTCTGGAAGAGATACTTCGCCGCGCGCCACGGAACCGAGTCCGCGGAGCAGAGCACCGCCACGTCGCACACCTGCCGGCTGCCGGTGAGGAGCCCGCAGATTCGCGCGGTGTAGTCCGCGAACTGCCCGTAGCGCCCCCACCAGGTGTTGTTCGGCCCCACGTCGGGCGGACGCTCGTCCCGGCGGGTGTCGCGGACCGAGTAGTAGAACGCGTGCGGGTACAGCAGGTTCACGCCGCGCACCATCAGCCAGTCCGCCAGCCACTTCATCTCGTCGAACGTAAGCTGCCAGCCGTAAGCGCCGTACACCTCGTTCGCGTTCCTGCGCCGGCGGTCGTGTGTTGCCACGCTGCTGGTGGACTTCCCGAGCACGCTCAAGGGGCCTTCCAGCGCGTCGCGCGCGCCGGGCAGGATGCTGCGCCACACGATGTCCTGTCCCGGAATCTGGAAGCGCCGCAGCGGGCCGATATCCTCGTTTCCCGCCGGGTGCCCCGTGAGCGCGACCCCGTGTCTTTCGCACCACTCCGAAAGCTGCCGGTAGTAGGCTTCGTCCAGCCGTTCGGAGACAGTCCGGGCGAAGTCCGCGCGCACCTGTTCCGTCTGCTCGCCCGCGTCGAAGAAGAGCGCCGGCAACCGGGGCAGCAGATCGTATCCCCTGCGCTTTCTGAAGAACTGCTCCAGACCTTGCGTCCAGGGCTTGAGCCCCGGCCGCGCGCCGCGCCCCTGCAGGCTGGGCTCGTCGGTGAAGAAAGCGAAGACCGTTTTGCCGAAATGCTCCCCGAATGTCCCATAGTATATTTTGTGGGTGAGTTCTAGAAAGGCCCGGACAGCATCCGGGTTCAGCAGGTCGGCCGCGAGCGGAGCACCGGGCTGCCCGTCGTCCTCTCCCTCGTGAACGCCGCGTATGCGGCCGCCCGTCGGGACGCGGGCGAACGTCATCAGACGCCAGCGGCCTTCAGGCAGGGCCGCCGTCCCGGAACCGGCGTCCAACACCCGGCTGCTGCCGAGCTCGAGCGTATCTTTCCCGTCGGCCAGCTTCACAGCGACGACGGCGAGACGCGTGCCGCCGGCTATCACGGGCGGCTCTGCCGTCACCGGCCCTTCGACATCCGCGTGAGCGACCACCAGCCCCTGAGCGGCGAACGCGGGGTTCGACCGGACGACCTCTCCGTGAGCGGAGCCGGACGGGTACATGCCCTCGTCGTAGAGGCAGACGCGCATGCCGGTGCGCCCGGCCTCCTCGATGGCCGCGCGCACATGCCCGAGCCACCGCTCGCCCATATACGCGATATCCGCCGCCAGCCCCTTGCGCGCGTGAATCACGAACCCGTACACACCGTGATCGCGGAAGTCCGCCATCTGACGCCGAATCTCGCCGTCGTCCAGCGCGTCGTTCCAGAACCAGAACGGAACCTGTGTGAACTCGCGGGCGGGGTGCGCGAGCCCGTCGCGCCAGCCGCCGGGCTTCTCGGACATCTCAGCGCTGGCGATGCTGACAAGCCCTGTGACGATAACTGCAGCCAGAACTGAAGTTCATCATACTTGCACTGCGGGCGTAAGGCGCGGCGTCCTATGGCCGTGCCGCCGAGAACTTCCAGTACGCTCCGACTTCTTCGGGCTCGCACGAAAAAACCTAATAGACCTCCGCCCGCCGCGCCTGAACTCGCAGCCGCACGTTCTGCCCTTCCGGCCAGTTCGCGCCCGGCTTCCAGACGATGGGGTGCGCGGTTGAATCGCCCTTGACCGCAACGCAGTCGCCCGCCGCAAACCCCGGCGCCACACTCCCCGCGCTGTCGAGCATCTCCACCTTCACCCAGCCGTCGCCCTCAGTCTTCGCATTCACAAAGAAGTGCGGCGCGGGCGGCCTGAACGCGCAGGTCACGAACTCGGCCGTCTCCTCCCCGGCCACCAGCGCCACGAACCTGTCCGGCTTCATGCTCGCCATGCCCAGCCCGGCTTTCTGCGGCTGAAGCTCCCACCTGCTGCAGTGGAACTGCGTGGTGGCGGCGTAGTAGTAGCGGATCTCGTCCTCGAGTAACACGGGAGCGGAGGCGCACTGCAGGTTTCCCTGCTCCCAAGAGCCCGGCTCGCCGTGCGGGATGAACGGCGTCCCCTGCGCAGCCCGGTGCCAGCAGTGCCCCTGCCGCGCATAGGTCAGTTCAGCCTCCTGATACCCGGCCATCTTGCCGAGGCCCGGGTCGGCCGGGTCGGTGTGATACATCCAGAGCGTGCCGATCTCGTAGCTGCCGTACGCCGCCGCCCCCATGCCGTAGAACTGCACCTGCGCAGCGTCGCCGGCGTCCGGCTCCATAATCATTCGCGGCTCGCCGCTCCAGTAGAGGAAATCCCACGATTCGCTCCGGAACACGCGCCTGCCGTGGCCCGCGAGCCTGTGGAAGGCGGCGTATCGCCCGTCCGGCTCGCGCAGCAGCGCCATCGGGCAGTCGGGGCTGGTGGAGATCACGGGAAACCTGGGGCGAACCGGCGTCCAGCTTATCCCGTCCGGGCTGCGGTAGGCGCAGATGGCGTGCGAGGGGGCGGCGCCGCATACCATCTTGTATTTCCAGTCCTCGCGCTCTTCCGCGCTGTCGTAGATGATCGCCGGGCCGTGCGGCTCCTGCGCGAACACGACGTTCGTCTTCTGCCCCTCGAACTCCCATACATCTTGCAGAGGCTTGCGCCATGCCAGCCCGTCATCGCTCTCGGCGTACCCGAGATAGATGACAAACGGCGGGTGGATGAAGCTGTACCAGAGTTGAAACGGCCTTCCGGGCGCCTTCACGACGCTTCCGTAGAGCTGCATGTTGCCGTTTTCCCACGGCTCATCGGCAACAAAGAGCGGGTTGGCGGGGCACTTGACTGGCCCCCGCAACTCGCGCCGGAAGCCGCGGATGGTCTCAATCTCGCGATAGTCGAAGAAGAGGAACTTCAGCATGGTTTCTTTGTCCTTCCTGCGGGGGGGGGCTTACGGGCACACCGGCTGGCAACCGGGGCAGAAGTAGATGCTCCCGCCCATATACGCTTCCTTCCTGATGACGGAGCCGCATTCG
>JAGVUD010000447.1 GCA_019136435.1 Armatimonadota bacterium
CTGTTGGGACGCCAAACAGGTATCTGTATCGGAGACCGGCGAACACAAACACCAATGCCGCATGGACCCTTGTGGCTACCGACAAGGCGTTCTTTATCAATATCATCGGCGGCAACAACGGACTCGCCGGCGCTGGTGATGCGGTTTCATTCGTCAGCGCGGACGCGTACAGGTATTTCTGCGCAGGTTCGGCAACAAATAACAACCCCTACGTCACGTGGATAGAAGCCAGCACGGGAGTGAGTAACAACACTGACGGCGGCTTGTCGTGCGCCCGTGACCACACCGGCATCGCTGGGCCGGCGCATTACGGATCTTTTGCGAGATGGGGTTCTCAGTATCTCGGGGCTAGTGGATGGCCTGCGTCTCCCTCGGTAATCAGCGGCGAGGATATTGTTATGCCGTTTTACATGACAAACACAACGGGGATACGCGGGAGATTGCCGGGTGTCATCGTCCCGCTTTTCAACGCAACTGGAGCGGCCACGGGGAGCACCCGCAGTGGCTTGCAGGGACCGGGAAGCGAGTCCATTTTGATGCGCGCTGGTGCGGCTAGTTCGTCGATCTACGTCGAGACGGCGCTGGACTGGGGTGACTGATGCTCATCGACCTCTACCGCGCGCCGATACCAGATGGCTACGGCTACATCGCCGGTGAGCCGCCCGACGGGCTTGTCATGGACGGGCCCGCTCCAGTTCAAGCAGTGATCGACCTATTCGACAGTGATTCGCGGACGTGGCTGCGTTCGACGCTTTCCGCCGTGGACGGGACTTACTGTTTTCCGGCCTTACTGGTGGCAGGCAACTACTTCTCCGTAGCTCGCCCCCCCAACCCGGCACACAAGTACGAGGTGCAGGAGAACATCACACCGGAGGCGTACTGAGTGTCCGGTTCGCAGCGTGGGTTTACTTTCGGGCGGCCAGCTTCGGTACTGCCCGGCTCGCAGCGCGGATTCACGTTCGGCGGCGCGGCGGCACAGGAAGTTCTCCCCGAAGGATTCGACGCTGCACTGTGGGGCGATGCGTCGCTGATTGCAGACACGACGCTCGTTGTTTCAGGGGTGTCGCTCGGCGATATTTCCGATTTCGGCGTAGCGTTCCTCGCCCGAACCATCCAGACCACGGGCTGGTTGTCCCAAGGCTTCGGCCCGGCAGAGGTCAAGAACCAGCGGCGCTTCGTCCAGCCTGCCGGCTTCGACGCGCTGCGATGGGGCAGCTACTCCGGCACCATCGTCTGGAACTTCAACAAGGAACTGCGACCGACTGGATTCAATGCGTTCGCCGGGTTCGGCGCGCATTGGGTGAGCCTGCACACGCGGCGCATCTACGCCAGCCTGGGCGAGCAGACGTTGTGGGGCACGGCGATGCTGGCCGGCGGGGTGCGCTGGGTCGATCTTGCCGGACGGGGCATCGGGCCGGGGCCGTTCGGCGGCGCGAACGTGTGGTTCGCCGAGCGGCAGATGTTCCCTGCTGGGTGGGTGGCGACGCTCTACGGCAACACGCGCGTGGATCACGACCATCCGGTTGATCCGGTCGGCTGGGATTCGCTGGCCTTCGGCACGCATGATGTTCACTCGCCGCGCACGATCGTTGGACCGCAAGGCATTGCGCCGCCTGGGTTCGGCGACACGATCGTTGCCAACTGGATACAGATGGCGCGTCCGGTTGGCTGGATGGACGGTGGGACCGAAGAATGGCTCCGCTTCGGCAGGCCCGAGGTCTACAACCTGACGCAGTACCTGCATCAGATCGACGCGCCGGACCCGAACGACGGCGGCGTGTTCGGAACCTTCACTTACGTGGAGAACCGCAACAAGGTGCCGCGCCCGGAGGGCTGGGCTTCGTCGCGATTCGGTACGCCGGAGATTTTCAACAACGCGCGCATCGTCACCACACAGCCGCACGTGGAGTTCACGCTGTGGGGCAATGCGCTGGTGGCGGATGCGAACCGCGAACTGAGACCGCAGGGCTGGGATTCGTTCGTGCTCGGCCACTGGATGACCGTGCACAACGACGGGCGCGTTCTCGGCCCGTCGGGATGGGATTCGCTGGTGTTCGGCGCGCACGGTCCGGTATGGAGCAACCAGCAGACAGCGAAGCCGGCGCACTGGGATTCGCAGGAGTTCGGCACGCCGATGGTGGCGTTCGCGGTGCGCACCGTCGCACCGTTCTCGTTGCCGCCCCCGCCGCCGTTTGGCGCGGCCACGGTGCAGCACCTGCAACGCTTCGTACAGCCGCAGGGCTTTGATGCGTGGCGGCACGGCCTGGCGAATGTGCGCGAGCACTTCACGATCATCGCGCCCAATTCGATCCTGTCGAGTAC
>JAGVUD010000297.1 GCA_019136435.1 Armatimonadota bacterium
TTCATCGGCCGCAGCCACGCCGTCCACTTTCCGTCCCTGGCAGTTGCCTTTGCGGTCTGTTTGGCGATGGTTACAGTAACGGCTTCTCCGTTCGCAGCCGTCCCCCACACCGGGACTTTCACTCCCCGCTGCAGAACTGCGTTGTCGGAAAAAAGCGTGTTGAGCGTAACGTCCGCCTGCGCCGCGGCGCCCAGGACGACGCTCGCGCACACAGCGGCGATTGCGATGCTGAATAGATTGCGCCTCAATGTTTGTTCCTGCACTCCCGTTTGTTGTGTATTGCCCCCGATGGCGCTATATGAGTTCTCCGCCGCGCCTTCATTTGCCTTCTTCAATCGCAAGCGTCAGCGCGCGGCCCCGGCGGCTCAGTCCTGTATCTTCAGCAGTTGAAGCATGGCCCGGACCTGAACCCGCATCCCCTCGAACTCCGAGCGCTTCTTCATTACGCGGGTCGGCACGCTCTGGCGGCGTTTGGCTTGCCGCAGCGGCTTCATGGTAGCTTCATCGAGCAGCCACGCTCCCGCGCCCTTCTTCGCGTGCGAGTAGCCCTGATAGAGGGTCCCGCGCCCCTGCGGCGACACTCCCTCCACCCCGATCTGCGACGCGATGGTGCCGCCGCCGCTGAACTCCCAGCGCCAGTCCCAGTCGCTGACCTGATAGATGCGCCACGCGCTGCCCTCCAGACGCGCGTTGTACACCTGCGTAAATCCCTTGTCATCGAACTTGTGGTAGCTGATCACGGGGCGCTTCTGCCCGTCGAACGAAAGACGCACGTTCGAGTTGATCATCCCGCCGCCGGCGGGCACGGGGTCAACGATCGTCTTCTCGTCGAGGCGAATCGGCAGTTTCAGCGGCGCGGCGGCCGCCGTCTCCCAGTGCACCAGATCGCTGCTGCGCGCGTAGCTGAGGTCGTGGTTCGTGGCGCAGTCTCCCGTGTCGCGCCACACCCACGCCACATGGAACCAGCCGTCCGGGCCCTTGACCGGCCCGGCAAAGTAGGCGTTCATCAGGCCCTCGCCGTCGGTCAGCGGCTTGTCGATCAGGCGCTTCCACGCGCGGGTCTTCGTGTCGTAGATGTTGTAGATCTGGTCGCCGTTGCCGCTTCCGCCGTCGCGGTAGGTGAACACCATCTCATCGTGCTTGCCCAGCAGGAAGCTGGGATATGTGCACCGCGCTTCCCTTGTTCCCACCATCGCTTCGACACGCTCGAACGTGCTGGCGTCCCAGGGCTTCGTCGTGCGGAAGTACTTCAGCGGGTGCCCGTGCATATTGCCGCTCAGGTGCAGATACCCGTCGCGGTCGGCGGCCATGGTCACATAGTTGTGCGAATCCCAGCCGAGCGTCTCGGGCAACACGTGGAGCGTCCACTTGCGCGACTTCAGGCTTCGCTCGGCGACAGTCATCCTGCGCTCGGCGTCATAGAACGCCGCAAACTGCCTGCCGCCTCCCGTCAGCAGGCAGAAGCCCACCGGGTGCGCCGACCATACCGGAGCGATGTCGAGCGTTTCGACGACGGCGGCGGCCTGTGCCGTCCTCGACGGGAACACGAGCGTGAAGGCAGCGGCTGTCAGAAGGGATGCAAGGCAGATGTTCATATCACCAGCGAGTATAGCCCACGCGACCACCCGTTACGCAAGGCATGCGTAAGAACGGGCGGCTTCAGGACGGTATGTTCCGGAATCGCGGAGACGCAGAAGTGACGGAGGCACGGAATCCGGAGTTCCGCGTTTCCTTCGGTTTTCCGCGCTTCCGCGATTCCGGCCCTTCACTATGCTGCCGCGCTACCCCTCCACAGCCCGCGCGGCGTACTCCCGAAGCAGCTTCAGATAAAGCCGGTAGTCCTGCAGCGACACCCCGGGTGGGGTCTGATGGTCAACCGACGGCACGAAGCAGCCCGAGCGCATCACGGGCAGCAGGCGCTCGAACTCCTGGCGCATCCGCTCTTCTCCCAGGTGCATCACGGTCTTGTCGAAAGCCCCGATCATCTTCCACTTCGGGTGGTTCGCCCGGATGCGCGCCACGTCCACGCCCGCCATGCGCTCGAGCGGCAGGATGCCTTCCAGCCCCACCTCCTCGAACCACGGGATCAGCGGCTCGATGTCGCCGTCGCTGTCAATCATCGGGATGATGCCGTGCCCTTTGAGGATGGGGATGATCTCGCGGTAATACGGCGCCATGAACTCATCGAACAGCGCCTTCGAGATCATCGGGCCGTGGTTGTAGGACATGTCCTCGCCGAACGTCATGAAGTCCGGCGTGCAGATGGCGCAGATGGCGCTTACGCAGCGCTTCATGTGCGCAAGCTGGTCGGCGTTGATTCGCTTCATCAGATCGGGCTGGTCGTAGAATGCGAGCAGGTGCGGCTCGATGCCCAGCAGCACCCTCGGCCACCAGAAGAACCCCGACAGCGATATCCACACAACCGCGTCGCCGGCCTCCTGCTGACGCGCCCACTCGCGCACGGCGTCTTCGTTCAGAACAACGGGGTCGGGATACAGAAACGGCAGCGCGGCGTCGTAGTCCGCCTCAGTCTCGATGCGCGGTTTGCCGTGTCCGGACGGGGTGGGGGCGCCGGGGAGCATATCCGGGAACCACCACTGGTAGTCCATATCCAGCCCGAAGAAGCGCTTGATGCC
>JAGVUD010000057.1 GCA_019136435.1 Armatimonadota bacterium
CGTCATCTCTCAATACGTGCCCAAGGATTGCGTCATGGCGCATGAGAGGTTTATGCAGAACAAGGCGTGCGCGGCAGTGTCGGACACCCTCTCTCGGCTCATAGGGGTTCTGCAGACATGCACCGCTACGGGCTGCGATTATGAGGCAGCACAAGCGGCACTAAAGCCATCCGTGGAACTCCACGAAGCCGATTGGCAAGCGCACGCTCTTAAGGATTACATAGATGAGAATATGAAACAGGATGAGGAGGAGGCATGGTCGGCGGATATAAACTGCATGAAGGCCCAATGGCAGGCCCTCTGTGGGCCCTGCCCGCCCTGCCCGTGAGTGAAGGCAGACGTTCTCGTGCAGACGGCCGCCCGCAGGACCGTTAGGAGATAGGACATGAGATTACTAGGTATAGTTTCGCTGACCGTTTTGCAGGTGCTGCTTGGTGGCTCGTTAGCGCGCGCGAAGCCGGTGACGACGACCATCACTTTTACTACCCGAGCGTACTATCGGATGGATGAGGCTGCCCTGCTCAATATGCTAAAGAGCCCGGATGCCGGTGACCGGCGCGGTGCGGCATATGAGATTGGCAGCCGCGGCCTGACGCAGCACCTTGGGGCCATTCAGAGCCTGTTCAACGATCCGGACCTTTGGGTTCGCGCGAAGGCGGCCGCGGCCGCCTTTTCCCTTGGGGATAAAGGCGCGGGGTCGCTGCTTCGCCAGATGCTGGAGGACGCCGACCCGTGGGTGGTGTCCACGGTGGCTCAGCCTTTGGTCTCTGACGGGGACGCCAAGGCTTTGGAGATCGCCCGGAAGCTGTCGAAGCACACGCATGTTACGGTGCGGCGGCACGCATTTGCAGCACTCTGGTCTTCCCCGGACCAGGAGGCGAGCTACAATGCGCTGGCGTCGGCGCTCGGCGACGACTTGGTCGCGGTGCGGATTGACGCCGTGAGGGCGCTTGGCAAGCGCCATACTAAGCGCGCCCTGGATATTCTGGCTGCCCGCCTCCCGCTGGCCCCAAGCGAGCTCCTTGAGAGATGGACGGTCGCACTCGCGATAAAGAACAACGACACCTGGGCGTCCGTGCCCGTGCTCATTGAGCTGGTCGCGGATCCCGACCCGATGATCGGGGTCCAGGCGTTCATGAAACTGAGAGACGTGCATAGGACTGACGGCCCAGGGTATGAAGCTATCAAGACCCCCGATGGCATCCGGGAGGCGGCGGACAAATGGCGGCGCTGGTGGAACCAGGAAGGCTCCATCCATCCGCCTGATGATCGGCTGCCCAGGCCGGAGTCGAAGTAACCGCGCCCACCCAAACTCGTCCGGGGCATACACCCGCCAGGCTGGCGGCGTGCCGTTCAGCACATTGGTACGGTATGTTTGGCATCTGTTTCCGCAGAACGACGGCGTCCTACCAGCTACTCGGCAGTGAACTGAGGGTATCCGCTTACACACGTATGGTAAGCCTAGAAGAACCTTCCAAGGGGTCGTTTGACAAATTCCTCCCCGTCCCGTAAAATGCACGATGGTAGCTGGCATCCGGGCCGGCTACCGGCTTGTTTGGGGGACGCCGGGCCGACGTAGCTCAATGGTAGAGCAGCGGTTTTGTAAACCGCCGGTTGGGGGTTCGATTCCCTTCGTCGGCTTGTTTGGTCAGAGGGCATCGCGCTCTCGCGCCGCCAGCTGGGGGCGGGTCTGACCAAAGCTGCGGGGACGCGTCCCGATTATGCGTGAGCCGCCGGGAGTCCGGCGGTGTTGCGGCGCCCTCCCGCGGTAGGGTACAATCCCCGCCGGCGGGCTTTTCGGGGTGCCAGGCACTCGTGGGGGGATGCCCGAGTTGGCCAAAGGGAGCAGACTGTAAATCTGCCGGCGAATGCCTACACAGGTTCGAATCCTGTTCCCCCCATAGTGTTGTCCCTGAGTTCAGGCTGAGTCCCCGGGTGGAGGCTCGCGGATTCAGGGAGCGTGCCCACGTGGCGCAGTGGTAGCGCACCTCTTTGGTAAAGAGGAGGTCATGGGTCCGACTCCCATCGTGGGCTTGTTTTATAATGTTGATCATCAGGATCGCATCCGGTATCTGCCCGCTGCGACGGAGCCGCCGTTCAGCGCCGCAGCCCGCCGCCATGCCGGCCGGAACGACAGCCGGCGCGTTGTGTTCGTGCCCCGCTCTTTTCGGGGAGGATGACTTTAAGGAGCAATTGAGAGTTGGCGAAACAGAAGTTTGAGCGGACCAAGCCGCATGTGAACATTGGAACGATCGGGCACGTGGACCATGGTAAGACGTCGCTGACGGCGGCGATCACGGCGTTTCTTGC
>JAGVUD010000034.1 GCA_019136435.1 Armatimonadota bacterium
ATAGACCCGAAGGCGAAGGTCCGGGCCCTGTTCTTCTATCCTTCTTCCAACGGCCGCAACTTCCAGGAGATCAAGCGGCTGCTGATCGCCCTGCAGACGGCCGAGGCCGAAAAGTGCGCGACGCCGGCCGACTGGCAGCCCGGGGACGACGTGATCATCCCGCCGCCGGGATCCTGCGGCACGGCCAAAGACCGCGTGGAACAGGCGGGCGGCGATTATTACTGCCTCGACTGGTTCATGTGCTTCAGGAAGCGCCCGGTCTAGCAGCGGCAGACGCCCGGCAAGTGCCGGGGACACATTGCGCTGCGGGCTCTCACCGTCGCTGGTGAGGGCCCGCGGTGCCGCACTTGCCAAACCGAAATCGAAACGGCTCCGGACAAATCGGACGCTTTGCGTCGGGAGGCTTCATCCCCTATGAAACCTGCAACAAGAAGACTGCTTCTCGTCATGGCGGCTCTCCTTCTCGCACCGTCGCTCGCCGTCCGCGCTCAGGAGAAGCCGGCGGCAGACCCGCCAGAAGTGCAGATGCACCGGCCGGGAACTCTGCCGGACCGGATTACTCTCACCTGGGTTTCCGACCCCGCCACCAGCCTTGCGGTAACCTGGCGTACCGAACCCGGGGGCAAAGGCCCTGTTGCGCAGATCGTTCCGGCGCATCCCGGCATTTCCTTCGAAGCAAAGGCAAAGTCTGTTGAAGCTTCCACGCAAAAGCTTGACACCAAACGGTGGCAGGCGGCCTATCATACCGCGCAGTTCCAGGGGCTTGAGCCGGACACGGCATATCTTTACAGGGTGGGGGACGGCGACCATTGGAGCGAGTGGTTCCAGGTCAGGACGGCTAAGGACAAGCCCGCCCCGTTTTCGTTTCTCTACTTCGGCGATGTCCAGCACGGAATGCGCTCGCTCTGGTCGCGAGTCCTGCGTGAGTCCTTCCGAACCGCGCCTGACGCCAGATTCATGGTGTTCGCGGGCGACCTGGTGACGGATGGGAACGACGATCTCTTGTGGGGCGATCTCTTCGGCGCCGGCGGCTGGCTGTTTGCGATGACGCCCGTGCTTCCGACGCCCGGGAATCACGAGTATCGAAAGGATGACGACGGCGAAACGAGGCTGGCGAAACACTGGGGCGCGCAGTTCAAACTCCGCCCGAATGGGCCGAAGGGTGTGGATCACGGCGCTTACTACATAGACTATCAGGGTGTCCGCATGGTCTCCCTCAACTCTTACAAGCAGGTCGAGGAGCAGGCGGCCTGGCTCGACGATATCCTGTCGCGCAACCCGAACAAGTGGACTGTCGCCTTCTTCCACTATCCTCTTTACTCGCTCAGCAAGGGCCGCGAGGACCACCAGAGCCTGATCAAGGGGTGGAAGCCCGTTTTCGATCGCCGTGGGGTGGATCTCGTGCTTACCGGCCACGACCACACGTACGCCCGCAGCGGCCTGCAGGAACGCACGGTCTATGTGACCTCAGTCAGCGGCTCGAAGATGTACGAACTCGACAGAAAGCCCTGGATGAAGCGGGCGGCCGAGAACACGCAGCTCTATCAGGTGGTGAGCGTGGATGGCGACCGGCTCTCCTTTGAAACGCGGACAGCCACCGGGAGCCTGTATGACGCGTTCGAACTGCGCAAGGGCCCGGGCGGCACGGTCAGCTTCAAAGACAGGGCACCGAAGGGCGTCCCCGAGCGGATCCGTCCGGCCGCGGACTAGCCAGACGGCAGCTACAGACTCCTGGTGCAGAACCGGCGCAGCCCCATCAGCGCGGCTGCTCCGGCTATTGTCGTGCCATAGAACACAGTATGGCACTTCAGGTTGAGGAAGCGGTCAATGGTGCCGTTCACGAGGGTGGTGCCTGTCACCAGCGCGATGTCGCAGGTCTCCAGCGCGTCGTCTGTCATCTCCTCGCCCTCAACCGTGATTCCGCTGAACGGCTTGCCGATGTTGTCCGGGTCCAGGTCAATCACCCTCAAGTGATACCCGTCTGAAAGCGCTTCGATCATTCGGGGCTGGCAGCCAATGAGCGCAATCCGGCATCCGTTAGGCGAGCCAGCCTTCACGGCCCGGGCGAGGTCATCGGCGCACTCTCTGGGGCCCTCGTCACGGCAGTGAACCGTGCCGCCGGTGATGCCCAGATGACGGCACAGAGCATTGACTGATGCGACGAAGATCCCCCGGTTCCGAACCGCCGCGGCGTCCGTACCCGAAAGGTCGAGATCGAGTACGCCCGCAAGCTCGCCCTCGAAGTCGCCGGGCGCGGAAGTGAACGCCTGACCGGCGCTCTCCATAATCCGCGATGCCTTCTTTGCCCTTCCAGATCGGATAGTCGCGCTCGGGGGTGTTTCCGATGGCCTCCTCCGGCGGAAGCTTGCGTATCTCCACCTTCAGGGGCGTCCCGAGCAGGCCGGCTTCTTCGGCCGCGCGTCTTGCCTTCTCTCGCAGACGTTCGATGAAGGGTGTGCGCTCCTGCTCTTGCTTGATCCCCAGATGGTCGGCGATTGCGTGCCGCAGCGCCGAGACGGCAAGGCCCGCGCAGTGGACCTTCTCGGAGGGCAGGCCTCCCAGGTGCGAGCAGACTGTCTCCTCCGTAATGTACACAGCCTCGCGCAGGGTCTTGCCGTTCGCAAGCTCGCACGCTGCGCTGCCGCACGCCACTGCGGCC
>JAGVUD010000469.1 GCA_019136435.1 Armatimonadota bacterium
CGGAAGGTGAAGCTGGAGCAGAAGACGCGCTATCCATGGGATGGCCGTGTCGAGATTACCGTGTCGCCCGCAAACGCCTCCGAATTCGAACTGCTGCTGCGCGTTCCGGGCTGGTGCCGCTCCGCCTCGTGCAAAGTCAACGGAAAGGCAGTGAAGCTCGAAGCGAAGCCGGGTTCTTACCTGGCCATGCGCCGTGAGTGGGCGCCGGGAGACAAGGTGACGCTCGACCTGAAGATGCCTGTGGAGCTGATGGCTGCGGATCCCCGCGTCCGGACGAACCTTGGAAAGGCGGCGGTGCAGCGCGGGCCGCTCGTTTACTGCTTCGAGAGCCCGGACAATCCCGCGGTGAATCTTGCCGATGTCAGGCTGACGGGCAGCTCATTTGCCGCGAAGTTCGTGCCCGATCTGCTGGGCGGCGTCGTCACGCTCACGGGCAAAGGCGAGCAGCCGTCCGCCGGCGATCAGGGGCCGCTCTACCGGCCGGTTGATGTGGACCGGCGCCTGCCGGTGAACCGTGTCACCCTCGTCGGAATTCCCGCGTACGCGTGGGCCAACCGCGGGAACTCGCGGATGATCATCTGGGCGCCGTACAAACCCTAGTTCGGGTCACTTCAGCGAACAGCCGCAAGCCCCGCCGTGGCATGCGCCTGATGCGGGCAGGGGGCAGTCCGACGGGCATTTGTCCTTCGACTGCGAGAAAAAGACGGAAATGAGACGCTCCGCGCCCTTCGCGCCGCAGTGTGGGCACTCGACGCCCTTGTCGTCAACACCCATGCGGCACAACCGCTCGAAGGGTTTCCGGCATGTCCTGCACGTGAACTCATAGATCGGCATAGAAGATTGTTGTCCCAAACGACGCGCGGGCGCAAGTCCCTGGCCTACTCAGTGTCATGGGCCGGGTCCGGTTCCGTGCCGCCGGACGTTTCGTCCTCGTGCCCGGCCTCGACGTAGCTGTCGTGCTCGAAACGCAGGCAGCACATCAGCTTGCCGCAGATTCCGGAAAACTTCTCCGGAGTGATGCTCAGGCTCTGGTCTTTGGCCATCTTGATGGAGATCGGCTCGAGCGAAACCAGGAAACGGGCGCAACAGATGCGCTCGCCGCACGGCCCAAGGCCGTCCACGGCCCGCGCGTGGTCGCGAACGCCGACCTGGTGAAAAACGACGCGCGCCCGCAGTGTCGAGGCAACCTCCCTGACCAACTCCCGGAAGTCAACCCGCGTCTCCGAAGCGAAGTTCACATACACGCTCGATCCGTCCAGCGAATACCGCGCGTCAATCAGCTTCATGGGCAGAAGGCGGGCCTGAATCCGCTCGCGGCAGACCTGGAGCGCGCGGAGTTCCCTCGGGCGGAGCGCCTCGCGCCGGTCGAGGTCTTCAGGCGTCGCCTTGCGCAGAATCCGGTAGCAGGGGTGTTTGGCGGCCGGGTCCGGGACGGCGCCCGCGCGGGTAGCCACCCAGCCGAGCATGGCCCCGGCCATCGTCTCGACGACGACCGCCTCCCGCAGGCACAACTCGAGTTCGCCCGCGTCGCAGGCATCAATTCTTCCGCTCGGACTCAGCCGGACACCGGTTAGCACGGCCATTGTGACGTTGTGAACAGTCTCCCGATCATTGCTCATTGTGCCGCGGACGGCGGCAGGCCGGGCTCAAAACCCGCTTCCCGCCTGTATGATATCACTTCGCGTGCGCGAGTTTCACCCCGCGCGAACCATTCGGCCTGCTGTGTCGTCTGCCATTTGTAGGGCCCCGTAGTGGAAATCGGGGTCTCTCCGGGGAAGGGAACCGGAGGTGCGGTGCCGTAGTCTAAGATTTGAGAAATCGGTTCCGCACGTGCGTTGACTTCCTCTTGCGGAGGGCCGTATACTCTCGCTTGATGCTCGCGTCATTTCGCTGGGGAATCGTTCAATGCGGTTCGGTTTCCGGCACTGGTGCTTTCCGCGGAGTGCAACACGTTGCGGAAGAAGGGATTCAATATGAAAGAGTTGCAAAAGCCCGTCAGGCGCGGCCACCGCGGTGGCTTCACGCTGATCGAGCTGCTCGTGGTTATCGCAATCATCGCTATACTTGCCGCGATTCTCTTCCCGGTGTTCGCCGGGGCGCGCCAGAGCGCGCAGAAGGCTTCCTGCCTCTCAAACCTCAAGCAGCTGGGTCTCGCTGTGAACATGTACAACGGTGACAACAAAGAGACCTTTATGCCCGCGTCCACATCCGGATGGAACCTCGAGGGTCTCTGGTGGAACAAGCTGGAGCCATATCTGAAGTCCCTCAAGGTCGACAGCCTTGCGGGT
>JAGVUD010000259.1 GCA_019136435.1 Armatimonadota bacterium
GACGGCGTTCGCTGCGGCCGTGCTGCCTCTTGCCTCGCACTTTCGCCGCGTGGGCGGCTTAAGGGTCAGGCTGAAGCGGCGCTGAGGGCCTCCAACTCATCCCGCGCGCGCGAGATCAGCGGCCGGACGGTGTCAGCATCGAAACCGAACGTGCACCCCGCGGTCCTGAAGAGCTCGGGCAGCGGGCGGGAGCCGCCGAGGGCAAGCGCCCGGCGGCAGTCGGCCAGCGCCTTCGCCTTGTCGGACTGCGAGTTCACCCAGATCTGCAGCGCTCCGAGCTGCGCGATGCCGTACTCGACGTAGTAGAACGGGTGGAGGAATATGTGAAGCTGGCGGTGCCAGAGGTTGGCCCGCGCATCCTCGTATCCCGTCCAGTCCACATCGCCGCCGAAGCGCTCCATCAGCCCGGCGAACGCCTGCGAGCGCTCCTCGCGGGAGTGGCCCGGGTGCGTGTAGATCCAGTGCTGGAAAGCGTCAACCGTGGCCATCCACGGGAAGAACCCGATGATGCCTTCGAGATGGGTCTGCCGGGCGCGTTTCGTCTCCTCGGCGCCGTAGAACTCACTCACGAACTCGATTCCGAGAAGCTCCATCGCCATCGAGGCGACTTCGCAGAACTCTATGGGCCCGTGGCGGTAGAAGTAGAAGTCTTCCCCGCGGGCAGCCAGCGCGTGGAATGCGTGGCCAGACTCGTGGAGCAGGGTCTCGACATCGCGCTGCAGCCCGACGGAGTTCATGAAGATGAACGGCAGGCGCGACTCTGGAAGCGTGGACTGGTAGCCTCCCGGCGCCTTGCCCTTCCGGTTTTCGAGGTCAAGCAGCCGGAGGTCTTTCATTGTGGCAAAGCCGTCAGCGAGTTCGCCGTCGAGTTTCTGGAAGATGCTCTGGCAGCCGGCGACCAGGCGCTCCACCTTCTCGAACGGCTTCAGCGGCGGACGGTTGAGCGGGTCCACGGCGGTGTCCCACGGGCGCAGGCTCTCAAGCCCGAGCTGGCTTCGGCGGGCGGAGTGAAGCTCGCGGACGGCAGGCATCACGACTTGCTCCACGGCATCGTGGAAGCGCACGCAATCCGCGGGCGTGTAGTCGAAGCGCCCGCGCGCCTTGAACGCGTATTCGAGGTAGTTCTCGAACCCCGCGTTCCTCGCAATCTGCTCGCGCAGACTGAGGAGTTCGTCGAAGATCGCCTCGAACTGCTCCTTCTCCTGGAGGCGGCGGTTTGTGACCAGTTCCCACGCTTCCTGCCGGACGGCCCGGTCGGGCTCTTCGAGATACACGCCCATCTGCGGAAGCGTGCGCTCCTCGCCCTGATACTGGACGGTCAGTGCCCCTGTCAGCTTCTGGTACTGCTGCTCGAGTTTCGCCTCGGCGGTCTGAAGCGGGATATTCTCCTCCCGGAACAGCTCGACGTCGCGGCTCACGTCGCGGTCGAACACCTCGTAGCGCCGCGCCGGAAGGCTTTCGCGGCAGGGATGCGCGAGGAAGATCTGTTCGAGCTTGAACTGGCGAGGCTTGAGTTCCGGTTCGATGTTTTCGACGAAGCGCAGGAAGGCGGTTTCGGCCTCTTCGCTCTCGGTGTGGCAGGTCATCGCGATGTAGCGCTTCGAGCTCTCCTCGTCAAGAGCCGCGCTGAGTTCGCCCCAGTCGAGGAGCCACTGCTCGAGCGCCGCGGCGTCGCGGGCTTCGGCGGCTCTCTCTTCGAGCTGATCGAAGAGCACGGATATCTCGTCCCAGTTGTCCCAGTCCACCCGCGCGGGAACGAACTTGCGCGCGGCGGCAGGCGGAAGGTCACCGAATGGCAGGAGGTTCATACGGCAAGGTTATCCCATTCAAACAGACAGCGGCAATCCGCGCCGGACGCTACGAAGAGAGATGCGTCTTGATGCGATGCACCGCTTCCTCGACCTTCTCGCGCGTGTTGAACGCGCTGATGCGCACGAAACCCTCCCCGGCCGCCCCGAAGCCGACTCCCGGAGTGGTAACGACCTGGGCTTCGCGCAGCAGCCGGTCGAAGAAATCCCAGCTCGACTCGCCGCCCGGAGTCTTCACCCACACGTACGGGGCGTTCTCTCCGCCGTACACACCGAGCCCGAGGCTCGCGAGGGCATCAACGATGATGCGGGCGTTGCCCATGTAGAGGCGAATGAGCGCCTGAACCTGCCTGTGGCCCTCGGAATCGTACACGGCCTCAGCGCCGCGCTGGGCGATGTACGATGCGCCGTTGAACCGGGTCGTATGGCGGCGGATCCACAGATCGAGGACCGGCACTTCCTGCCCGTCCGGCGA
>JAGVUD010000540.1 GCA_019136435.1 Armatimonadota bacterium
CGCTGGCAGTGGAACGAGTGGAATGCGCTGGATGACACGAACGGGACGTTCCGCGTGTTCCAGGATCCCGTCATCGCGCGCCCCTGGTCGCAGTTCAGCGCGGAGTTCGGTGACTGGTATTTCATGGATTCCGTGCCTTTCGGCGACGATCTGCTTGCCGAGACCAACCTTGTCGGTTCCTCGTTTGCCTTTCAGATGGGCGTTCCCAGACCATCCGAAGCGGGAATGGGGAACGTGGGCGACAGCCTCTGGTATCAGAACCAGAAGTCCACGTCCATCGTGGACAAACTGGAGATAAGCTACGGAGGAACGGACTACCTGTTCGACTTCGAGATTGTCCCGGAGCCGGGCAGTCTGTTCGCTCTTGGCGCTGGGCTGCTGGGCATGGCGGGTCTCCTCCGGCGCAAGACCGGGTAGGTAAGCCGGGGTCTATCGGATTATGGCGGCCCCAGTGTGCAGCGCCGGGGCCGCCGGGCCGGCGCAGATTGTGCCGGGTGTTGTGCGAATGATGAAGGAGTGGATGATTTGAAGAAGCTCGTAAGGGTGTGCGCGTGTCTTGTGGTGCTTGTAGCAGCCGCTCTGGCTGGCGCCCAGACGGCAGCGTATGGACAGAAGGTGGTGGTGAGCCCGGCCGATCTGAAGGGCTGGGTGCAGACTTCGCGCAGTGGCTATGTTGCGCCACCGAACGGGGGCACATATCTGGTGTACTCCGGTTTTCTCGAAGAGGGTCAGGCGCTCAGCACGGGAGGCGCTGAGCAGCAGGTGCCGCCCGGCAACCCGAAGGGCCCGGGCGCCTTCTTCCTGTTCACGAACATCGGCATCAACACGCCCGGAATGGTGACCCTGGGCAATGACCTGCTGAACGGAGTTCCCCTCAAGAACATCACCACGCTGAAATACACGACCTACACGTTCGCAGACGGCAACAACCCTGCTCAGCACTGCATGTCGCCCGACTACAAGTGGGGCCTGGTGTCGCACCCGATCTCGCTCGATCTCTACGCCGAGAAGAGCGGAGGCTATTCGAACTTCCGGCAGTTGATGCACCGCCCCTGGCAGAACGTGCCTGCGAAGGACTGCTTCGGGGGCATCAGCACCCGCTTTGGAGCCTGGGAGACCCACGATGCTCTGGAGCAGGGGCAGTGGATCGTCCCGGCCACCCAGGCTGGCCCGTACACCTGGGCGCAGCTCAAGAGCTACCTGCCCAGCGCAGTGTTGCGCACTCCGCCGATTGCCGACTGGGCCAGTGGAAGTCCGTCCGGCTGCAGTCTCGACCTTCGGGGCGGCGTTCCAGTGTCCGGCCAGCGAGAAGGCGGATGCTTCACCCCCGACAGCCATTTCGGCTCCTGGTGGACCGAGACCGCCAACCTCTGGGGGCTGGTGGACAACCTGATCGTCGGGTGGAACGATACTGCGGGCGTCGCTCACGAGGTCACTTTCGATTTCGAAAGCAAGATCGCGTATGTGACAGGAAACACGGATGCCCACGACAGCTCAGCGGGCCTGGCAAGCTCGGTGAACGAGACGCTCTTTGTTCTTGCCGGGCGCGTGCTTGCGACCGATCGCACGGACAACACCTTCGTGATAGACGACGGATCGGGCAAGCTTGTGACGGTGGTGTCTGAGTATCACGGTCTCGGGACCAGAGACGTTGTTGTCAAGGTTCGCGGGGCGTTGAATCAGAGCACAGAGCCGTATCCCACGCTGACGTGCACCGGCGCGGCCGCGCTCGAGATACTGGACGAAACATTTCCGCTTTAGCGGCATGACTGGGAACCTCACCGGGGGGCGGGTGTAAAGGGCGCCCGCCCCCCTTCCTATCCGATTCTGATCGGGCAGCCCTTGCAGGGCTGACTGAAACAGGACCATAGCGGCTCCCGCGACGTGCCCGAAGGACTACTGCCAGCGCGCGCAGAACCAGACCTCCGGAGAGATTGAGCCCATGCCGTTCCGTTCACACCGTCTGCCGCCTCGTGTTTTCTGCCTTGTGTTGATGGCCTGCGCCTGCCCGTCGCCGTCCGACGCTCAGCAGGGGCCGCGTGTATGGGCCGCTGATGCCCTTGTGAAAGTGCAGCCCTCGACCGCCGTGCCGGACAGAGCTTCGGATCGTGTCAGCGTCGAAACCGTCCGCGGCGAGTACGAAAATGCTCAGGCCGTCGTCACAGCCGGAAGCGAAGACGTGACGCTCAACCTCAGCACGGAGCCGATGACCGGTCCGGACGGGCCGCGCCCGCGGCTGAGGGCTGCGTTTTTGGGCTTTGTGCCGGTCCGCAAGGGAA
>JAGVUD010000200.1 GCA_019136435.1 Armatimonadota bacterium
GCCGATCATCTATCACCGCGATATTCTGGTGCAGCGGCTTCGGCACCTCTCGTATCTGAACCCCACCGTGACGCTCACGTTTACGGATGAGGCGACGGGCGAGACGCAGACGTTTTTCCACAAAGACGGCCTGGTGGCGTTTGTTGACGACCTTGCCAGAAACAAAGACCCGCTGCACAAGCCGATCTTTGTTGCCCGCTCCCGCGAAGACGTCGAGGTGGAGGTGGCCCTGCAGTACAACCAGGGCTATCAGGAACTGATTTACACCTTCGCCAACAACATTTACACGCAGGATGGCGGGACGCATCTTTCCGGCTTCAAGACGGCGCTGACGCGTGTGCTGAATACCTACGCACGCAAGTCGGGGGCGCTCAAGGACAAGGACCAGAACTTCTCGGGCGACGACGTGCGCGAGGGCCTGACCGCGGTTATCTCCGTGAAGCTCGTGAACCCGCAGTTCGAGTCTCAGACGAAGGTGCGGCTGGCGAATCAGGACGTTGATGGGATCGTCAACTCGGTGGTGGGCGAGGAGCTCACGCATTTTCTGGACGAGAACCCGGCAGTTGCAAAACGGATTATTGACAAATCCATCACCGCCGCCCGCGCGCGGGAGGCGGCAAGGCGGGCGGCGGACGCCGTCAAGCGTCAGAACGCGCTGAGTGTGGGCGGGCTGCTCGGAAAGCTGGCGGACTGCACCGAGCGCGACCCGAGCAAATGCGAGCTGTACATCGTGGAGGGCGACTCGGCGGGAGGCTCAGCCAAGCAGGGGCGCAACCGCGTGACGCAGGCCGTTCTGCCGCTGAGGGGAAAGATTCTAAACGTCGAGAAGGCGCGCATAGACAAGGCGCTCGAAAACGCCGAGATCCGCTCGCTGATCACCGCGCTCGGCACGGGCATTTCCATCAGCAGCCTCGGCACCGACGAAGAGGATGACGTCGAGGAGCAGACAGTTCTGGACCTCTCCGACGCCGATCTCGAAGCCGAGGTCGAAGCGAACGCCGCCAGCCGCGGCAATGGCAACGGCAATGGCAATGGCAACGGCAAGAACGGGCAGAAGATGTTCGACCTGTCGAAGCTGCGCTACCACCGCGTCATCATTATGACGGACGCCGATGTGGACGGCGATCATATCCGCACGCTCCTGCTGACGTTCTTCTTCCGCTACATGGCGCCGCTCATTGAGCATGGGCACGTTTACGTTGCGCAGCCGCCGCTCTACCGCGTGAAGGCCGGCAAAGATAACCAGTGGTGGTGCAAGAACGACGAGGAGCTGAACGCTCTGCTCAAGACGCTGAAGCGCAAGGATGTCACTATCAGCCGCTTCAAGGGGCTGGGGGAGATGAACGCCGAGCACCTCGCCGACACCACCATGGACCCCGAGAAGCGCGAGCTTGCGCGGGTGACGCTCGAAGACTCGATGGAAGCGAACGAGATCTTCACCGTCCTGATGGGCGACAAGGTGGAGCCGCGCCGCGAGTTCATCGAGCGCTACGCAAAAGAGGTGAAGAACCTCGACTGGCACGCGTAAGGGCGGCTCTCGAGCACCAGGCGCCTCCGAAAGGAGCCTCCTTCCGGCGCAGGAGCGATGTCGTCCCTCCCGCTGATCTCGGTCGTAATGCCCGCGTACCAGGCGGCGGAGCATATTGAGCGCGCTGTCCAGAGCATTCTCGCCCAGACGTTCGGCGGTTGGGAGCTTGTTGCGCTCGACGACGGCTCCAGCGATGAGACCCCGGACATTCTGGCGCGCTTTGCCGCATCCGACTCCCGCATCCGCCCCATCAGGCTTTCTCACGTGGGCATCGCGGCCGCTCTGAACCAGGGCATTGCCGCCGCGCGCGGCGAGTGGATTGCGCGGATGGATGCCGACGACCGTATGCTGCCCCGGCGTCTGCAAGCCCAGCTCGAATTCGCGGCTTCGCACCCGGATCTCGCCCTGACCGGGTGCCTCGTGCGGCTTGTCTCCGAGATGCCTCCCGCCCGCGAGCCGGGCATGCAGCGCTTCGTGAACTGGGCCAATGCGCTCGTGACGCCCCGGGATATCGCGCGGGAGATGTTCGTGGACTGCCCTGTGCCGCACCCTTCGTTCTTCGTCCGCCGCGAGCTTCTGGCGCGTGAGGGAGGATACACGCGGGAGGACGAGCCCGAGGACTACGAACTGGTTCTGCGGCTTCATGCTCAGGGGTACCGGTTCGGCAAGGTTCCGGAGACGCTGCTGGAGTGGACCGACCGGCCCGGGCGAGCGTCACGGACGCGGCAGACGTACGGCCTCGAGCGATTCCGGGCGCTCAAGGCACGCTACCTCCGGCAGACCGGCGCGCTCGAGTGCGGCTTCTATCTGTGGGGGGCGGGGAGCGTCGGCAAGAAGCTGCTGCTCGCGCTGCAGGCCGAGGGGCTGAACCCGGCGGCGCTTGTGGACATTGATCCGGACCGGATCGGGCAGACGATCCACGGCTGCCGGGTGATCTCGCCGGACGAACTGCTGTCGCTGCGCAGCCCCGGCGAGACGGTGCTGGGCGCGGTGGGAGCGCCGGGCGCCCGGGAGGACATCCGGGGGTTTCTATCCGGCGCGGGCCTGCGGGAGCCGGAAGACTTCTTCTTCGCAGCCTGAGAGCGCCATTGAGCCCTCCGAGCTTGACGATGGTGCTGGCAAGATAGCCCCGTCCACCACTCTGAAGCGTCTCAGGCGGGTTGCGGCCCTGCAAGGGCCTGCTTCCTGTTTCGGGCAGCCCAGAATGGGCAGCCCGATCATGGATCACGGGATCACGGCTCAATCCGCGGCCACGGGTGACCGGGGGACAGCCTGGTCCTGAAGGTACCCGAGTTTGATGGTCCGCGTCTGGCCTTCGACAAGGCTTACCCTGACCATTTCGCTTTGCTTTCCTGTCTTGCCAAGCGCACCCCGCACCTCCCACTCACCCGGCGGCAGGTTACCGAACACGAAGCTGCCGCGCTCGTCAGGCCGCACGCTGAAGCTGACAGCCTCGTTCCTGGCGATGATGCTGTACGGGATGAAGCCGGACTCCTCCCACAGGCCGCGGATTGTCCCTCCCGGCCGCAAACTGAGCTTAACACGTGTAGTCTGGGCGGGATCGACCTTCACGCGCTGCCGGTCCCATCCGGCGTCCTGGCTCCAGAAGAGCAGCGTCTTCGCCCCCGCCTCCATGCAGCCGAGGTCGATCTCGCGCGCGTTGGCCTGCTGCGGCTTGACGCTGGTGGAGATCCCGTTCGTGCGGATCTCGGCGCCTTGCGGGTTCACGCCTTCCGGCACGTCGAGCGCCAGCCGGCCGATATCAGGGATATTGATCTGAATCTGATTCTCGCCCGCCTTGAGAGCAACGTCTCGCTGAAGGGTCTTCAGGCTGGATAGACCGATGATCACTTGGTAGTCACCAGCCTCCACGGGACCGGGGTCAAAGGGTGCGGGGCCAGCCAACTGCACCGGTCCGTCCGCCGCCTCGCGGAAGGGATTCATATATTCTCTGGACGAGTCGAAGCTTCCGTCGGCGCGCAGTTGCAGGGTCCTCGACATTGGCACGCTGCCGTTCTTGCGTACCCAGCTCGTGGCGCTTCCTTCGTGCAGCGCGCAGCCGCTGGGGGTGATAACGCTTCCCTGCACGTCCGCGGCGCTGCCGACGTTCAGCACAATGGTCTCGGCTGTCTCGGGTCTGACGGTACGTTCGACCCAGCCGAGCCTCCGGTCGTAAAAGAGCCTGAGGCGGGCGCCGGCGTATCTGTTGATGCTAAGCTTTGCCGTCCCATCCGCGGCGGTGGTTACGGGCGGGTGCGGCTTCAGCGGGTTTGCAGGTATGGAGAGGCGCCGAAACGCAAACTTTGTGCCGTCGAGGGGCCGCGGCACCTGCGCCATGTCCATGTCCTCTTCGCAAATCACGCGAACGCCGGGGCGTGGCTGGCCGTTCTCGTCCACCACCCGGATAGGAATCTGGAGTGTTTCTGCCCGCTTCAGAAGCAGCGTCGGCTCCTCGCCAGCCTTCCAGCTGAGGTAGGCTGCGTGGTAGCCGGGCGCGGAGGCGCGCAGCAGAATCTCTCCGGCGGACGTGCCGAAGTGGAAGCGGCCAACTGAGTCCGCCTTGATCGGCGGCAAGAGCTTTTCGCCCTCGATGATCTGAACCCAAGCACCGCCGACGGGCGCGGACGCATCGTCTACTACCAGTCCGGAAACTGCAGCGTGCGCGCCGCTGGCAAGCAACAGGGCGCCCAAACACGAGAGCACTGACTTTCGCATGCGTTCCCCTCCTGGTGTTTGGAGCGCGACAGCATTGGAGTCCTTCAACCGGGTCGGCCAGTTGTGCTACTGGCTGACCCGGCAGGCAGCGCAGACCTTCAGGCGTTCCTGCTACTCTCCGACAACCAGCACCCGGTCACCCTTGCCCGATGCGGTAAGCTTGAGCGTGCCCGCGCCGAGTTCTCCCGCCGAGGTGTACGTGCCCGCCGCCGGGTCGAACCATCGCATGCGCGCGCCGGGTTTCAGCTTGCTGGCGTCCAGCTCAACCTCGCCGCTCTCCGGCAGATACACCATCGCCAGCGACCCGTCCTCGCTTCGCGCCGACGCGATGAACTGCAGCGCGGTGGACGGCTGGTTTTGCACCATCTCCCGATCCGGGCGCAGCGTCCACCACCGGATGGAGCCGAACAACTGCGCCAGATGCTTCACCGACTGCGACCCCTCGCTGTTCACGGCCTCGTACCACGGCCGGGCTTTGCCGAACTTGTCGTGATTGAGCGGCACTTCCCACGTCTCGGCCCAGCTCCAGACACCGTGGTGCCCGTAGGTTGCCCCCGCCGTCGGCGACACGAGCAGGCTGCGATACATCGCTTTTCGGACCGCGAGCGCATCGAAGTGCGTGCCCGTCTGAGGGCTCGTGATCTCTTCGTAGTTCGGCTCCATGTTGACGATGGGCCGTGCCGGACGCGTGCTCCACTCGGTCGCGGGCGGACCCTCCACCAGCCACTTCACCGCTTCCTCCGAATCGTTGTGACCGCTCTGATAGCCGATGAACGAGAACCATTTCTCCGCGCGGAAGTCGCCGCCGGTCCACTGCCGCGAACCCGGGTGCATCGTCACCGGCCGCGCGGGAGCGTCGCCGAACACCCCGCGCCCGATGTTCTTCCAGCGCGGCGCATACTTGCCCAGATAGCTGCCGTCGCCGCCCAGAATCCAAACGACGTTGTACGCACCCCAGCGCGCCACCAGGTACCTGCAGAGCCGGATGGCATCCTTCTCGCTCAGCGCCTGTCCCGGCTCGGTGCGCCATATCGCCCAGAGCATCACCGGCGCGGCCACCAGCCCGTGCTCGTTCATGGCGGCGACCTTCGCGTCCAACCTCTTGTAGAACTCCGGATTGATGCGGATGTCCTCTTTGCCCGTGAACGCGGTCTCCCCGTGGGAATCCTTGTCCAGCGCCACCCAGTGCGTTGCCACAAACTGCGCCGCGGTGAAGCCCTGCTTGCGGCGCGTGGACAGGTACTTGTTCCAGTCGTCCGGCTTCGCCTTCAGAACCCCGTTCCAGGCCGTGTCGGCAAGCCAGAAAAACGGCGTCCCGTCCATGTGAGCCATGTGACGCCCCGTGGCCGAGAGCTTCAGCGGGCCGTGAACGCGCAGCGGGTTACTGCCCCGGTATGGCTTGCACTCGAACGAGCCGGAGCGCCCGTGAAGCCCGGAGTTGGCCGGGTCGGTGCACTCCGACGTCCAGCGCCAGTCTCCGGTCTCGGTGGGGCTGAAGCGCACCCGCCAGACGCCGCCGCCGTCCCAGAACGCGTCCGCGCTTGCCCGTTTGCCCGACGGGGAGACGAACTCGACCGCTGCCCCGACATCCAGCGACGGGTTTTCATAAGCTCGGCTGCTGGTGAAGGACGCTTCGTACACGCCGTGCATCTCCACCGCCGCGGCTGGAATTCCTGCCGCGGCCAGAAGCAGCAGGCAGGCAGTAATAGTCATAAGCATTGTCGCTCCTCGCTTTCGTTGCGGGTTGTTCGGGGCCAACCGGCGCCCCTCTCGTCACTGTCCCCGATCAGAAGCACGCAGTCGCCCTGACCGGGGGCGGTAAGCTGCAGATCCCCGGCGGTAATCTCACCCGCGGATGTGAACGCGCCCGTTGCCGGGTCGAACCATCGCAGGCGCGAGCCGGGCTTCAGCTTGCTCGTGTTCAGTTTCAGTGCCCCGCCCTCCGGCAGATATACCATCGCCAGCGCCCCGTCGTCGCTGCGCGCCGAAGCGATGAAACGGAGGGGATCATCGGGACGGTTCAGCACCAGCGAAGCATCGGGCCGCAGCGTCCACCATCGGATCGAGTTGAAGAGACCGGCAAGATGCCGCACCGAGCCGGCGCCTTCGCTTTCTACAGCCTCGCGCCAGGCAATGGCGATGCCCGAACCAGGATGCTTTGAGGGAACCATCGGCGTGTCCGTCCAGAACCAGATTGCATGATGCCCGTAAGTGACGCCAGATGCCGGCGAAATGAGCAGGCTGCGGTAGAGCGCCTTCCGCACGCTCAGGGCATTGTGGGCCTTCTTCGACTCGTAAGCGAGTATCGCCTCGTAATTTGGCTCCAGGTTGATGAACGGAAGCGCCGGGCGCCTGTCCCATTCTGTTGCCGGAGGACCCTCCACCAGCCAACGCACGGCGCGGGCAGAATCGCCGTGACCGCTCTGGTAGCCGGCGATGCCGTACCAGGCTTCACCGCGGAACTCCTCCACAGGCCACTGCAGCCCGCCGGGGTGCATGGTTGCCAGACGCGCTGGCCTGTCACCAAATACCGCTCGCCCAATCGTCTTCCAGCGCCCGGCCCGCTCGCCGCCGTAGTTCCCGTCACCACCGAGCATCCAGACGACGTTGTGCGCTCCCCACCGCGCCACGATGTACTTCGAGAGCCTGATCGCGTTCTTCTCGCTCAGAGCCTGCCCCGGATCGCTCTTGCCGACGGCCCAAAGCACCACGGGAGCGGCAACCATCCCGTGGCTGTTGATCGCCTGCACCCTGCCGTCAAGGCGGCGGAAGAAACCCGGATTGATGCGGAAATCCTCCGTTCCGGTGAACGCCGTTTCGCCGTGCGAATCCACATCGAACGACCGCCAGGGGGTCGAGACAAACTGCACGGCGGTGAAGCCCTGCTTTCGGCGCGAGGACAGATACTTTTCCCAGTCGTCCGGGTTCGCCTTCAGCACCCCGTTCCAGGCTGTATCGGCAAGCCAGAAGAACGGCGTCCCGTCCACGTGAGCAAGGTATCGTCGCGTTGGCGAAAGCTTCAGCGGGCCGTGGAGGCGAAGCGGGTTGCTTCCCCGGTACGGTTTGCACTGAAACGAGCCTGAGCGCCCGTGAAGCCCGGCGTTCGAGGCGTCTGAGCAGCGGGACGTCCACCGCCACGTTCCCGTCTCATCCGGGCTGAAGCGCACCCGCCAGACGCCGCCGCCGTCCCAGAACGTGTCGGCGCCAGTCCGTTTGCCCGCGGGGGAGACGAACTCGACCGCGGTCTCGACATCTTGCGACGGGTTCTCATACGCGCGGCTGCTGGTGAAGGAGGCCTCGTACACGCCGTACATCTCCACCGGGGCGGCGGAGACTCCCGTTGCCGCAAAGACCGCAAGGCAGGCAATAACGCAGACACACATCGTACTTCCTCGATCCCGGCGAGCGGCAGGCCCGCACAGCCGCATCTTAGCCGCACGCCGCCGCCTGCGCAAATGCTCACTGTCACCCGACGGGCGCCCTGCCCGGGAACGGCGTCTCCGCAGTGTCCGCAGGAGTGCCGCGGACCGGGCGCGAATCAATAACGGGGATAATCCTCTTGACCATTACGTCCAGACGAGATTTCGACACCGAGGCCGGCGCGTGGGACAACGTTCCTGCCCGCATCGCGCTCGCGCGAGCCATCACACAGGCGATACTCGAGCGCGTCCCGACTACACCCGGCATGCACGCGCTCGATTACGGCGCCGGCACCGGCCTGATCACGCTTGGCATACAGCCGCACGTGGGGAGCATTGCCGCCGCCGACAGCTCGCCCGGAATGCTCGCGCAGATCGAGGGGAAGATCGCGGCGAGCGGGCTGGCAGGGGTCAGGACGCTGCTGCTCGACCTCGAACGCGAGCCGCCGCCCGGCGACCAGTTCGGCCTCATCGTTTCGGCAATGACCATGCACCATATCCAGGACGTGCCCGCGCTCGTTGCGGCACTCACCTTGATGCTGCGGCCGGGCGGCTGGCTTGCCGTGGCCGACATCGACCCGGATGATGGCGAGTTTCACGAGGACCCCACCGGGGTGTATCACAAAGGGTTCGAGCGGGCCGGGATGGCGGGGCTGTTTGTGACTTGCGGGCTCGAGGATGTCACTTGCGAGACTGCCCATACGCTCGAGAAGCCCGCGAAGGGAAAAGGGCTCCGCGAGTTCACGGTCTTCCTCGTGGCCGGGCGCAAGCCGGGCTGAGGCGCCCGGTCACTCCTGCCAGCCGAGCACCCGGCCGTAGAACGGCGAGTCCGCGCCGATGCCGTAAGCCGCCAGATGCTTGCGGATCCGTGCCCGCGCCTTTGTGTGCCCCATGCGGTCGGCGGCGGCGAGCATCTCGGGCATCCAGCGCTCCACCAGGTCCCACACATAGCCATACGTATGCCGCGTGCGCCCGCTGATGGCTGTCTTGGTGATGATGAACCTGCGCTCCAGAGCGTGCAGCTCCCGGTCAACCGAACGCGCGGCATCCGGCGTCAGCATTCGCTTCAGGTCGCGAATGGGAATCGGCCCCTGTGCCTCGATAGCCGCGTAGATCTGCTGCGCTTCGGGGGTCATGGCGCCGCAGTAGAGAAGCTCATCCACGACCATCCCGTTCGTCGCGATGAATGCGGGCAGCATCTCCAGCGACAGAAAACCCGGCTCGCCCTTGAAAACACGGGTGTAGTAGATCCGCTTCTCTACGTGCAGGTCGTCCTTCCAGAACCAGGGGTCGGACGCCCCGGGAGGGACGGGGCCAAGCGCCTCCGACTGGCAGGGGAACCCGGCAAACCCGGCCAGTGGCCTCGTGGTGCACACGCCCACCGCGTTCACGAAACGCACCATGGCCTCCGGGGTGCAGACCCGGCCGGCCCACTCCTCGTGCCACCGGGGCGCGCTCGTTTCCGATTTCTTCGCCATGCCGCCAGTATACCCCGCCCGTGCTAGAATGGAGCCTGCAAAGGAGGCTTGACCGCCCCATGAACACGTTTCGCATTGCCGCTTTCGCAATTGCCGCCGCCATAGCCGCCTGTTCCAGCGCTCCGGCGGCCACGCTTTCCATAGCGGACACGACCGTTTCGGCCGTCGAGGCGCGCGACGGGGTGATGGTGACGCTCGGCTACCAGATCACCAGCGATTCTGCCCTGACCGCGCTCCTGGGCGCCTCGATGACCGGCCCGGCATCCGAGGTGGTGAAGGACGATATCCCCGCGGGCGTGTCCGTCGCGGTTCAGCCCGGCACGAACTGGTACTACCGGAGCTTCAGAATCAACCTGCCTCCCTACGCCAGCACCGGGGCTTCCGTGTTCTACGACATCACGTACACCGTGCGCTGGGATGCGAGCGAATCGGCCAGCCTGAAGCGCAACGACGTTCTGAAGATGCTGGCGCCGGTGCCCGTGCGGGTTCCGATTCTGATGTACCACAAGATCGGCGACGCGCTGTATTCGCAGTACTGGAACACGACGGACATGCTCCGCGCTCAGCTTGCGGCGCTGAGGGCTTACGGCTACACCGCGCTCACCTGCCAGGAGCTGATGGACATCCGCGCGGGCCTCGCCCCCGCGCCCGCCAAACCGATTCTGCTCACCTTCGACGGAGGCTACCAGAACTTCTGGCTCGACGCGATCCCCATTCTGATGCAGCACGACTACCGCGCCGTCATGTTCCTGCTGACGGGGGTCATGGGCACCGACAACTCGTGGGATGGCGACAACAACCCGGTCATCATGTTCATGACATGGGACGAAGTCACGTCGGCGTACAACACGGGCTATATGGACCTGCAGAGCCACAGCGTCACGCATCCCGACCTGCGCTATTCATCGAGCGCGGCGCGCGCGGCGGAACTGGTGAACTCGCGCACCGAACTCCAGACCCGCTACGGCGCGCCAGTGGACTACTTCTGCTATCCGTACGGCGCATACAACGACACGGTCAAGCGGGCCGTCCGGGACGCGGGCTACTTCGCTGCGTTCGGGGCCTGGGGCGGAGTGGAGCCTAACTGCGCCGACAAATACGCGCTGAAGCGCGTGCCGATTTACTGGGACACAACCACCGACTACAACCCCGCCGCGCCGTCTTCGTTCTTCTTCCGGCAGATCGGCGACCCGCTCCCCGTTCCCACCATCGCCGTGACATCCATCGAGCTTGTGGACGCCGCCAGCGGAATTCCCCTGCCCTCGGGTCAGGCGCACCTGGGGCAGAGCATGCGCATCCGGGTGACGGCGAACAACTCGGGCGTGACAGCCTCGGCCTGTGCGCGGCTTGTCGTGGACAGCGACAGCGATGCGACGAACGGCGCAATCTATGACAGCCACCTGGCGCCCACGCCGCAGGACGTTTCGGTCTCCGGCTGGTCCGGGCAGGCTGTGTTCGAATGGGTCTGGACGCCGCCCGTTGACGCTCCGGCCGGGCCCTGCTGGCTGACGGTGCGCTTCCAAGACCCGCTGTGTGTGCTCGGCTTCCACAGAACCGGGCCGGCGCAGCTTCTTACGCTGACATCAAGCGAGCGTACGCTCTCGGACGTGGTGGGCGCGGCGGCCGGGGAATACGTGACCCTTCGAGGCAACGCCGCCAGCGCCGCATTCGACGGTGCGTTCTACATCCAGAACGCGGGTCGCTCGCGCGGCCTGCGGGTAGAGATGCCGGGCCACTCTATCGCGGCGGGATCGCGCGTGGACGTTGCGGGCAGAATGGACACGAACGTGGAGGGAGAGCGCTGCCTGATGGCGGGATCGGCGAAGACAGACGGGCAGGCCCCGGCGCTTCCGCTCACAATCCGATGCTCGTCGCTCGGAGGGGCGTCCGCCGGTCTTCAGGAGGCCGTCGGGTCACCGGAGGCGGGCCCGAACAACGTGGGGCTGCTTGTCCGCGCCTGGGGCCGCGTGCTGACAATGGACCCCGAAGTTGGAGAGATGGTCATAGACGACGGCTCGGGCAGCCCCACGCGCTGCATGTGGGAAGAAGGCGTTGCGGTGGACCCCGGCCTCACTCATGTCCTGCTCACCGGCGTATCGTCCTGCTGGCGCGACGGCGACCGGCTCCAGCCGCGGATTCTCGTCACCTCGGCCTCGGCACAACCTTGAATGCGAAGGGGCGGCCCGTCACGCCGGGCCGCCCCCGTATTTCGTCGCAAGCAGTGAGACCAGGGCGAGCCTAGCTCCTGCGCCTCCTCAAGCCCAGAAGCCCCGCAA
>JAGVUD010000524.1 GCA_019136435.1 Armatimonadota bacterium
CGCGGCCAATCTGTTTGTCGCGAAGGGCGCCAAGCCATCCGGTCTGCGCGGCAGGATCCTCCAGGATCCACGATCGGATGGCTTGGATGACCAGGATGTCGGCGAGGCGCGTGATGACCGCTTCCCCTCCGGGCCGCAGCTGTCGCGCCTCGACGGCCATCAAACGCAGCAGGCTCTGGATCCACTCCGTATGGGGTGAAGTCCACGCCTCCAGGCTGATTACCCTCGGCAGGAGCTTGACGAGACGATGCGCGGCCGGGTGATCGAAGCGAACTGCGCCACACACGAGACTTGTGGGCTGCCCACCTCCGCCATGGCGGAGAACTTCGTAGCGCTCGCTGACCTGCTCGCGGGGGAGATCGAACAGCTTCGCCGCCGGGACCCCGCGCGCACTGGAGATCTGGTGGCCTTCGCCGTGAGGCACGAGCGCGAATTCCCCGGGCTGCAGCAGTCGAGGCTCCGCACCGTGGACCTCAAGCCAGCAGCGACCGGCGGTCACCACGTGGAACAGCAAGCAGTTCGACATCGGTGGAAGCTCCAGCCCCCACGGTGCGGTCAACTCCGAGCGCGTGTACACAACGCCGCGCATGCGCAGGAAGTGCAGCGCCTCCCCTAGCGGGTCGACCATAGCCCAGGGCTTGCCGGGAGGATCGACGGTGGATGCTGCCTGGTCCATGCCCCAGTCTATCCACGCGGCCAACTACGGATCAATACCGTTTGGACGAATGATCATGGATTATGGACTTTAAGCAATAGATCATCCTTATTAACCTCCATATAGTGGACGAAATGCAATACGGAACGCTGCCGCTTCAGACCCGAAGCCCAGCGCCATTCCTCCCAGGGAGAACAGGCCATGCAAAACACAGAAGCGTCCGGAGAACGGGGAAACCTGACGCTGGTCCTGGCCGGCACCGGCAAGACCGGCCGCCGGGTCGCAGATCGGCTGAAGGCGCGGGGAATTCCTGCCCGGGTGGGCTCGCGTTCGGGTGAACCGCCGTTCGATTGGGCCGATCCGACGACGTGGACACATGCCCTGACGAACGTGCGTTCGGTGTACCTCGCCTACGCCCCGGATCTTGCGGTGCCCACCGCGCCCGGCGCGATCCGCACGTTCGCCGAGCTTGCGGTGCGCAGCGGGGTTCGACGGCTAGTCCTGCTCTCCGGCCGGGGCGAAGAGGAGGCCCAGCGCTGCGAGCAGCTGGTGCAGGACTCCGGGGCAGAGTGGACGATCGTGCGCTCGAGCTGGTTCTGCCAGAACTTCAGCGAAGGCATCTTTCGAGAGCTCATCCTCGGCGGCGAGGTCGCCCTTCCGGCAGGGTACGTCGCCGAGCCGTTCATCGACGCCGACGACCTCGCGGACGTCGCCGTGGCGGCCCTGACGGAGGACGGGCACGCAGGCCAGGTCTACGAACTCACTGGTCCCCGCCTGTTGAGCTTCCCGGAGGCCGTCGGAGAGATCGCCGAAATATCCGGCCGGGAAGTCCGGTACGTCGAGGTCTCCCACGAGGCTTTCGTCTCCGAACTGACGAAGAATGGCGTTCCGGCAGCCTACGTGGATCTTCTGCAGTATCTCTTCACCACAGTCCTGGACGGCCGAAACGCGCACGTGACCCAAGGCGTCCAGCGGGCGCTAGGCCGCAGCCCCAAGGATTTTAGCGAGTACGCGCGCGACGCCGCCACGACCGGCGTTTGGGACGCCGCTGGCAATCACGCGGCCGGTGCGCAGCAGGAGAAACAGGGTCAGAGTACGTTTTCTCTTCAATAGATCACGAGAAACAGGGTACGGGGTTCCTCTGCCCCCGTTGGTCATGCCGGTATTGCAGGCCCCAACTTCAACTGCGTGGTTACACCCGGCGATCACATCTTTCAAGGAGGATACGCAGAATCTCCGGAAGAGTGAGCGAAAAACGATTGGGTCTCTCGTCGCGGTGATAGTCCCGATTCGGATCGAGTCTTCCCCGCGCACGTGGGGATGTTTCCAATCACGGCGAATCGGTTGGCCCGGCGGCGCGGCAGATTGAGAAATCGACCACGGTCTCAGAACCTGCCACAGGTGTTTTCGAGACCAGAAAAACAACAGAGCCAGTGACCGTAAGTCACTGACCCTGCCGTCTCGGTATATGGCGCGCCCGGAGAGATTCGAACTCCCGACCACCAAGTTCGTAGCCTGGTACTCTATCCAACTGAGCTACGGGCGCATGGATCGTTTCGCTGTCGACGAAGCATGCCGCAAAGGGCGACCCGGCGTCGCGAGGGGCGGCATTATTC
>JAGVUD010000104.1 GCA_019136435.1 Armatimonadota bacterium
GACGTGTCGCAGGCCTACGTTCCCGGCACGAACGTCATCCGTACCAGCCAGACACTCACGGGCGGCGCGAACAACATCCGCGTGGATCAGTACGACTTCTGCCCCAAGGGCCTTACGTATCCGAGCAGTCTGGACGGTCAGCCGGTGCGCGGCATGCACATCAAGCGCGCGGTGATCACGAACAACGGAGCCGCCCCGAAAACGCTCGATCTCTACTATTACGGCGACCAGGCGCTGAATGGCGGAGACGGCTACGACGCGATGTTCTTCGACGCGGCGCGCGGCGCGATGGGGTCGTACGACGACGTCTATCGCACGACGTCCGAAAGCGGGGAATACAACCCGACGTTCTTCGGCTCGTACACCAAGAACGTGAGCCTCTATCTTGCCGCCGCGCTGAAGCTGTGTTCCAGCGTTGGAGTCAGTTCGGGGAGCGTGGCAACAGACTCGTGGCGCGATTCGAGCCCGGACAACGGGCAGGGCTGGATCGGACTGCGGCTCGTGCTGCAGCCGGGCGAATCGCGCGAACTCGACCTTGCGCTCATTGGCGCTTTCCGGGCCACTGCCGCCGCGCAGCCGTCGCCGTACGAAAAGGACATCGTGCCGGCGCTGGAATGGTTCTACTCCGGGAGCATGGCTTCCGCGCAGGCGGCGACTGAGAGCTACTGGGCGGGCTGGCTCGGCTCCGGCACGACTGCCGAGTTCCCCGACCAGCGGTACACAGAGCTGTTCAGACGCAGCCTGCTCGCCACCGCGCTTCATTACGACGAGAAGGGTGGGGGAATCGTCGCGGGAATGCACAACGGGGCGTATCCGTTCGTGTGGCCGCGCGACGCTGTCTACGCCGCTGTCACGCTCGACCGCACGGGCCATCATGCCGAAGCCGCGGACGTTTACCGCTTCCTGAGCGCAACAGCCTACAGGGCAGATGAAGAACCCGGACGCAAAGGCTGGTGGTATCAGAAATACACGACGGACGGCTACGCGGTGTGGACAGCGCCTCAGGTGGACGAGACCGCCGTAGTTCCCTGGGGCGTGCGGTATCACTACCTCGCCACCGGGGAGGAGCCATTCCTTGCCGGCAACTATCAGATGGTTTACGAAGCCGCGCTTGCGTCCAGCCAGGACTCGAACATCAGCTCGCAGCTTTTCTACGACGATGCGAACAAGCTGATGCACTCGAACAACGTGTGGGAGGACTCGTACGATGACTTCCTCTACTCGAATGCGTCGGTGGAGCGCGGCCTGCGTGACGCCGCGCTGATCGCCGCACGGCTGCGGCGCGGCGACGACGCCGCGCTGTTTGCCTCACGCGCCGATGCCATCCACGAGGGGATTCTCGGCCGCCTTGCGTGGGACGGAGAGAACACCGACATCAGCCAGCTCGGGCTGACCTATCCGTTTGAGTGCCTCGCGGCGGACTCGCTGCAGATGCGCCACCTCGTTGACCGCATGACGGGAGCCGCCGCCGACCGCTATGGCAACGTCCACCCGATACTGAACTCCGCCGGAGAGTTCGCGGGGCTCGTCAATCGCTACTGGGGCGATTCGTACTGGAACGGCGGCCCGTGGTTCCTCACGACCCTCTGGTTCGGACAGCACCACGCGCTGTTACAGAACACCGCTCCCGGCAAAGCGGATATTGACGTCCTGAAGAACAAGCTCGACCTGCTCATTGCGCGGCTGGGCCCGGCGGGGCTCGGCGCGGAGCAGATCGCGCCCCTGAACAGCCTGCTTTACCCCGGCCAGCCCGACTTCTCGCTGCAGGCCGCATGGCCCAACGCATGGGAGTCCATGTCCACTATGGTGGACGCGCTGATGCTCTTCCTCGACTTCCGCCCGATTGCACCGGGCAACCGATGCGAACTCCGCCCGAAGCTCCCAACGGGATGGGGTGAGATGACATTCCGTAATGTGCGCTTCGGAGGCAACGCTTTCGATATAACATGCAGCGAAGACGCCTACGAAAGCCGCCAGACGTTCAGGAACGTCGCCGGCGCGGCGTTTCAGGTGGACACGGTTATTCGCATCCCGGCCGGGAGCACCGTTCTCGCGGTTCTCCGGAATGGAGTGTCCACGGCGTATGCGCTCGACGCGGCCACGGGAGGGGTGAGCGTCACGATGGATCTGCAGACGGGCGTGGGGGCGGAGACCCGCCTGAGCGTCTTCTACTGCCAGGGCTGCGCGGAGGCGACCATCGCCAGCGCGAAGTCCGTGCCCGAGGGCAGCGAGGTGCATCTGTCGGGCGTGGCCGTGACCCGCCAAC
>JAGVUD010000284.1 GCA_019136435.1 Armatimonadota bacterium
GACGCCACCGGACGGACGTACCCCATGGCTCACTGGATGACCCTCGTAGCCTCGCGTGCCTGATTCTCAAGAACCGCCTCGATGCAGCCGAAGAACTTGAGCACACAGGGAACCTTGAGCCGGTAGAAGACCTGGACGCCGCGCTTGTCGTCCTCGACGATGCCGACAGTCTTCAACAGCGTCAGGTGCTTGGAGACGGTCGAGAGATCGGCACCGACCACCTCGCGCAGCTCGCACACACAGCGCTCGCCGCGGGAGAGTTCGTCGATCATCGCCAGGCGGCTGGGATGCCCCAGCGCTTTGACGATTCTGGCTCTGGCCTCAAACCGGGCCCTGCTATGCTCGTCCATAGACCACGTGGTTCCTGCTCAGGTTTGCCGCCGACGGTCGCCGTACCGGTTACCACTATAGCCACGCGCCCGCGGCGCACCATGGCCCCATCGCCGACTGTCATGACCCGACGCCCGCCCTCACCCCACCCAAGCCCCGAAGACCATCCCGGTCGCGGTGGCCATCACGATGACGAGGGAGACGAATACCACGGTCTTCTGCGTGCCCATGATGCTGCGGATCACCAGCATGTTCGGCAACGACAGCGCCGGCCCGGCCAGCAGCAGCGCCAGGGCCGGACCCTTGCCCATACCCGAACCGATGAGGCCCTGCAGAATCGGGACCTCGGTCAGCGTGGCGAAGTACATGAACGCTCCGAAGACGCTCGCGAAGAGATTCGTCCAGAGGGACCACACGGCGCGAATCACGGGCTCGACCCCCGCACCGGACAGGCCGCTGATGGCCAGGAAGGTGTCCGGCTTGGCACCAACCAGCATCTCGACGTAACGGCTGGGGATGATTCCTTCGTGGCCGACTCGGCCCAGCAGGAAACCGGCGACGACAACGCCAAAGAACAGCAGCGGGAGAATCTGTTTGGCAAAGGTCCAGGTCGCTCCGAACCATTCGCCGGCCTCGCCCCTATCGGTGCTGGTGATGACGGAAAGCCCCACCACTCCCGCGGCGAACGGAATCAGCACCATCAGGCCGTCCATGGGCAGCATCAGCGCCAGCAGCCCCGCCGGGATGGCCGCCGCCAGCACCTTCCACCACGTCAGGCCAAACCAGAGGATCAGCACCAGGCCGAGCGCGACGGCAAAGGCCGCGGTTACCAGCCACTTATTCCGCCAGAGTGTGGCCCACGCCCCGGGCAGCGGCGTCGCCGATACCACCTGCTCAACGGGTATCTCGAACTCTGCCGCAGCGAGCAGGGATGCGCCGCCCACGACCGGCTCGTTGGAATGCCCGTCCTCTGCAGACGGGGGCTCGCCCGTCAGCACCTTCACGCGGTAAACGGCGCCCGGCGCCGCGGCGTCTTCGGGGGCCTGCGTGATCGCGGCCCGGAACGTGGTGCCATCCTTGAGCTCGAAGAAGAAGCCGTTGGGCGCACCCCAGTTGGCAAAAACCAGCACGCCGACCATGACGCAGAAAAACACGGCATTCTGCCAAAGAGGACGCTTTACCTCAGGCTCGGGCAACGCCATCTGCGCCTCGGCCCTGACCGCCTCCTCCCTGCGGTAGATGAGGTGCATGACAACGCCGATGATAACACTGAAGGCGATGGCCCCTACCGCCCGGGCAAGGCCGAGCTGCGGGCCAAGAATGCGGGCGGTGAGGACAATGGCAAGGACGTTGATTGCCGGGCCCGAGTACAGAAACGCACAGGCCGGACCGAGTCCCGCACCCATGCGGTAGATGCCCGCAAACAGCGGCAGGACGGTGCACGAACAGACGGCCAGAATCGTCCCCGATACCGAGGCCACACCATAGGCCAGAAGCTTGTTCGCCCGCGCCCCGAGGTACTTCATCACCGACGCCTGGCTGATGAAGACCCCAATGGCGCCGGCAATGAAGAAGGCCGGCACCAGGCACAGCAGCACGTGCTCCCGAGCATACCACTTCGTGAGATGGAACGCCTCGAGAACCGCACCGTCAAAACGAGCCCCCCCCACCGGCAGCCAGAAGAAGACCAGGAATACCCCAACGATCCATGCCAGCTTCCTGCCTTCCTCACGCCAGTTCATGCTCCGGTCCTTTCCTGGTGAGAGCCACGAGGCACACCCGCCCAGACGCGACCCGGCTCCCACTGTATGCCGGTTTGGCCAATTAGCCAAGCGTTGCGCCGAAAAAAACACACTGCGGCCGCGGCCGAGCGCGCGAACGCCGTGTGGCGGCGGGGCGCGCTCAGGCCAGGGTCGCCAGCTCCTTGAACATGG
>JAGVUD010000407.1 GCA_019136435.1 Armatimonadota bacterium
CCCCTGCCCGATGCCCCGTCTTCCAGTGGAATGTTCACCGAGCGCCCCTGGGAGCAGGAGTGGCCGCTGGTGCACGTGACCCACGACAGCGGATACTCTACGCTGACTCTGAGGGGACAGGACGGGCGGACCTACTCGATCAGCTTCGGCGTGGGCTCCCCGGGCGATCTGTCTGTCCCCCCGGGCGATTACGATGTCGAGATACGCAGCCACGATCCGGAGATTGGGCCGAACTACGGAGAAGCTGTGTTCCGGCGTTACAGGCGCTACGAGGCGGCGTTCACGCACGCGCCTGCGTGGATGAGCGAGCCGCTTCGCCTGGGAGACCTGTAGCAACAAGTGCTTCGGCTCAGCCGGCGTCTTCGGCTCAGCCGGCGTCTTCGGCTCAGCCGGCGTCTTCGGCCAGGCGGAACTGCGTGGCGTACATCTGGGAATAGACGCCGTCTGCGTCCAGAAGCGTGCTGTGGTCGCCGGCCTCCACGATGCGCCCATGCTCCAGAGCGATGATCTGGCCGGCGTGCTTGATCGTCGAAAGCCGGTGCGCGATGACGAACGTCGTGCGTCCTTCCATCAGACGGTCCATGGCGCGGTGGATCAGATACTCGCTCTCCGAGTCCACCGAGCTTGTCGCTTCGTCGAGGATCAGTATCCGCGGGTCGGCCAGAACCGCCCGCGCGATGGCCAGCCGCTGCTTCTGTCCGCCCGAGAGCTTGATGCCCCGCTCGCCGATCTCGGTTTCGTAGCCGGACGGCATCTCGAGGATGAACTCCTCGGCGTTAGCGATGCGCGCCGCTTCGCGCACCTCTTCGTCCGTCGCCTCCAGCTTTCCGTAGCGGATGTTCTCGCTGACCGTTCCGTTGAACAGAAACGTGTCCTGCAGCACCATCGCCACCTGCCGCCGCAATGAGGCCTGCGTGACCGTCCGGATGTCTGTCCCGTCAATCAGCACGCGCCCGGCGATGGGGTCGTAGAAGCGCGGGATCAGGTTCACGATGCTGGTCTTGCCCGCCCCGCTCCTGCCGACAAGCGCAACAATCTGCCCCGGCTCGGCCGTGAGCGAGACCTCTTTCAGCACCTCCTCGCCGTCCTCGTAGCGGAAGCTGACATTCTCCAACTCGACCCTGCCCTGTATGCGGCCGATCTTGACGGCGTCCGGCGCGTCCTGGATGGCGGGCTGCTCGTCCACGACCTCGAAGATGCGCTCGGCCGCCGCGAGCGAGCGCTGGATCGTGTCGTTGATGCGGGCAAGGTTGCCGACCGGCTCGTACAGCATTCCCAGATACGAATGGAACATGACGAGCGTGCCCATGGTTGTCTGCCCGCGCATCACCAGCAGCGCGCCCACTGCCCAGATCGCCACAATGCCGCTGCGCACGAGCAGGTCCACCTGCGGGAAGAACGACGCCCACTGCTTCACCGCGTTCACGCGCGCGTCGTAGTACGAGCTTGCCTCCGCGTCGAACCGGCCGTACTCATACTCCTCCCGCGCGAAGGACTTAACGACTCGGATTCCGCTGATGCGTTCCTGAATACCCGCGTTGATGTCGGCAAGCCGCTCCCGGATTCTGCGGTAGAGCGGGCGGACGCGCTTCGAGAACCGGAACGCCAGCACAAACAGGATGGGCACCGGCACGAGCGCGATAGCGGCGAGCGTCGGCGACACGATGAACATCACGGTGACCATCGCGAACAGCTTGATCACATCGCTGATGAGAGTGTCGGCGGCGTGGTTGACGAAGCTCTCGACGACCTCGCTGTCGTTCGTGACGCGGGACATGATCTCGCCCGTCTGCCGCGAGTCGAAATACGAGAGCGAAAGCATCTGCAGCCGCGAGAAGATGCTGCGCCGAAGCTCGAGGATGATCTTCTCGCCCAGCACGTGCATCACGAAGCTGCGGCAGAACACCAGAAGCGCCGACGCCGCATAGGCGAGCATGGCGCCTGCGGCGCACAGCAGGAGCGTGTGGGTTCGCTGGGCGGCGGGCGCATCGGACAGGATGACGCCGTCGGTGATGCGGCGGTAGATAAGCGGCGGGATGAGCGCGATAAGCCCGAGGCCGATGTTCGCGGTGACACCGATGGCGACCGAGCCCTTGTGCGGCTTCAGGTAGTCAACCAGTCGCACGAACGCCTGCCGCCTGTTGCGTGGTTTGTTCTTCTCGTCCATGGTGTCCGTCTATCGTATCACGTTTGGGCTACTCCCCGCAGGCGCTGCGGGAGGAGTCACGTCATGCTGAACTTGATTCAGCACCCATCCGGTGA
>JAGVUD010000536.1 GCA_019136435.1 Armatimonadota bacterium
GCGCTGGCGGTTTCTCCCGCCCGGGTGTCCACGGCACCGTGGACATTTCTTCTGCGAAAGGAGATTCCGATGGTGAAGAAACTGATTGCCGGTCTGGCCACGGCACTTCTGCTGACAACGGCTGGCGCCGCCATGGCAGGCAGCTATCAGGCGGTTACCGGCATCCCCTACAGCGGCGCGTCCAGCGACCGGGGCATCGCGGTCAACAGCAACGCGTCGAGCCCGTACTACGGGTATTTCTACGGCATTGACGCAGCATCGGCCGCCGTGCGCATCTGGCAGCCGGACTCGGACGGAACGGCGGCGCTTTCGTACAGCAACACGGGCAACAAGCTCGGCTACTCGGCGGGCCAGGTGGGCGCATCGCTGATGCACGACGTGTTCGTGGGACCCGACGACACGGTGTGGGTGGCCGATTTCACGGCGCGGACTATCTTCACCGGCCCCGCCGGCGGCTCGCCCACCGGCGAGAATCTGACGGCGCAGTTCATGCCCACCTCCCAGCCGCGCAGCATTTTCGTGACGGGAAATCTGGGCGCCGCCGGGACGAGGGTGTACGTGGCGGAGAACGGGGCGCTCGGCAAGAAGTGCGAGATCTGGCAGTACGACGGCGCGTCGTGGTCGCTCGTGCAGGATCTGGGTACGCTCGGGATGGCCGACCCCTGGTTCGTGACGGTGGACGCGAGCGGCAACTCGTACTGGCTGGGGCGGACGGCGGGAGCGTCCATCCAGGCGGCGAAGGTGAAGCCCGACCTCACGCAGGACATGTCGTTCGGCTTCACAAAGCCCGCGTTTCTGGGAACCGGCTTCACTCCGGGCGGCATCGCGTGGGTGAGCGATCCGGGGAACACGCAGAACCCGGAGTACTTCTACATTTCGGGGTACGGCCTGACCAGCGTTCTGCGCTTTGACGCATCGGGGCAGTTTCTGGACGGTTTCGGCAACACGAACTCGCCCTCGCCGCCGCCCGAGGGGCAGTGGACGGCGATACCGTTTTCGGGGCCCGGGGGCAACAGCATCGTGTGGCTGGCGGCGGACGATCAGCACAACACGTATGCGCTCGTGACGTATCCGGGCCTCACCGTGCAGGCGTACAAGGTGCATCTGCAGAGCGCGCCGCAGCCGCCGCATGGCCTGTCGGTCTCGAACGACATCTACGGTCAGATACGGCTCTCGTGGGCGGCGCCTCCGGCAAGCCTTGACAATCCGACCGGATACAGAATCTACCGGGGGACATCCCCCGGCAACGAGACGCTCTACGCCACGACAGACGCTTACCCGAAGTGGAAGGACACCGCTCAGGCGCTCGGCGCGGGGGGGCCGTTCTACTACCGGGTATCGAGCTTCAACGGCGCGGGCGAGAGCGCGCTCACCGAGCCGGCCGGCCCGATTGCGGTTTCGGCGAGCAGCGCCCCGGCGCCGGGGAGTCTGGGGGTGGCGCTGTCGTACAGCGAGATAAACCTTACGGACACGGCCAGCAACCCCGGCTACGACGACGCGTGGCAGGGCGTGCGGGCGTTTCTGGACGACAGGCAGGTTGCGTACACGGTCATCTATGACGCCGGCCCGCTGCCCACGGGGGTGGCCATGATCGGGGCTCCGGCCATCGAGAACGATGACGCCGCCGGGCACAGCCTGTTGATTCTGGCCTACAACCGGAACATGACAGCCTACACCGCCCAGTGCATCCGCGACTATGTGGAATACAGCCAGGGCAAGGTGCTCTCCACGTACTACAACTCGATTGCCGATCAGTCCGGGACGCGCAAGGCCGAGTATCAGCTCGCGAAGGTCTACCGCGCCAGCGCGCTGAACGTGGGCGTGGGCGGCAGTCCGTTCGACTCGGACTCGACAGGCGTGAAATACCGCTTCCTGAAGCCGATTGCCGGGGCGCCCGAGGCGGCGGCGCCCGAGGCGGCGGCGCCCGAGGCGGCGGCGCCCGAGGCGGCGGCTCTGTTTGCCGGGCTGACCGGAGCGCCGGAGCCGTTCGACGGCGCGCAGCAGGCAAACACGATCACGTATCTGATAGAACCGTTCGGCGACGGGACGGCATCGCAGGCGGGGAAGTGGTTCAACAGCGACGGCGTGACGCCCTCGCGGCCCGACGCCGAGGACACGTCGCTGGTGGTGGGCTACCGCGACGCTGGCAAGACCGCCGTGCAGTCGGTGATGCTGGGCGGAAGCTGGTGGGCGCAGACGACGGGCAACACGTCGGCGGGCTTCGGTCCGGGGACGTTCTCGGCGGACAGGCTGATGGAG
>JAGVUD010000508.1 GCA_019136435.1 Armatimonadota bacterium
GCTGCGCGAACTACGTGTCGCACTCGCAGGGGTGCGACTACTGGATCATCGGAAACGAAACGAACCTCCCGCGCGAATGGCCGGGCAATGTGGACGGCAACGCCGCGACAGGCGAGCCGATCACCGCGGCGCGTTATGTGAGCTGCTACAACCAGTGCTACAGCGCCATCAAGTCGGCGGCTTCGGGAGCGAAGATCATGCCGTCGCCATCCGGCACGTGGGCGCCGCCCTACCCCGCACAGGGCATACCCGGCTTTCTGGACTACTGGATCAACATCCTGAACAGCATCGGGGCGACAAAGGTGGACGGGCTGGCGGTGCACGCGTACACGCACGGCTGCGATCCCGCGCTGGCAACGAGCAACGCAAAGATGGGGTCGCCGTACGAGAACATCTTCTACAACTTCCGGGTCTACCGGAACTACCTGGGCGCGCTGCCTCTGGCGTTCCGGAGCAAGCCGGTTTACATCACCGAATGCGACCAGAACATCGAATGCGCGGACAACTCGTCGCCCCGGCGGACGTGGAGCAACAGCGCGAACGGATGGATGAGCGCCGTCTACGGCGAGGTCAATAACTGGAACAACACGAGCACTCAGAAGATCAGGTGCGTTGCGATGTTTCGCTGGGAGATGGCCAGCGAAGGCGAGTGGACGTTCGGATGGAGCCTTCTCGACGGCGTGAAGACGGACTTTCAGGCGGCAGTCGCGAAGGGATACAGGTGGGGTTCGGCGCCGGGGATGGTTGATGCTTCTCCGGGCGGGCTGAACCTGTCGCTGACGGCGGAACAGACAGCGGTTGACTCGAGCTTCGACGCGAACAGCACGGGAGCCAAGGCGAGGGACGGGCTCATCGGCCCGAGCAGCAAGTGGGCGAGCCAGGGAACGTCTCCGCCGCACTGGCTGGCGTTTGACATCGGCGCGGACAAGATCGTCAACGGCTACATCGTGCATCACGCAGGCGCCGGCGGCGAGCAGGCGAGCTACAACACGCAGAGTTTTTCGATACAGTCGGCGCCGTCGCTCGCGGGTCCGTGGACGGACGAGGCAATTGTCGAGAACATGCTTCGCGAGAACAGCACGCGGCGGCTCTATCAGACCCCGAAGCCGCTGCGCTACGTGCGGCTGCATATCCCGGACCCCGGAATAGACAACTTCGCGCGGATCTGCGAGTTCGAGGTGCACGGGTACTCCGGCGCCCTCCCGGCGGCCATAGAGGTGAGTACGGATTCCATGGCGGCATCCGCGAATCAGGGCGCGAGTCCTTCCGGGCGGCCGTTCACCGTGCGCAACAGCGGCGGCGGGACACTGAGCTACGCCATAACGAGGAACCAGTCGTGGCTGTCGCTCGACGCGTACTCGGGCACGAGCGCAGGCGAGAGCGACACGATCACCATCAGCTTTGCGACAGGGAGTCTGGCGGCGGGGACTCATCAGGCCACAATCACCGTCAGCGACACCGCCGGTCAGGCGGCATCGAAGGTCATCGGGGTCACCGTGACCATCAACGATGTCACCGCGCCAGCCATATCCGGGGCTGCCGTTGACCCGGCGTGCGCGCGCACCGGCTCGCTCGTCTCCCATAGCGCATCGGTGACCGACAACGCGGGCGGAAGCGGCGTGACGGCTGGCGGCATCTGGCTGGCTGGCCCGAACCTCCTGGTGAACCCGAGTTTCGAAACCGGGGGAGCGGGAACTCTGGCCGGGTGGCTCAACACGTCGAGCATTCCCTTCGGCAGCAGCAACTACTACCCCAGTCCGGGGACAGCGAAGGACGGCAGCTTCTGGGCGGGAGTCTCGTGCGGATACGCAAGCGGAGTAAAGAGCCCGGAGATGCGGCAGACGATTCCCGTTACCGCAGGCAACACCTACCAGATATCCGCGTGGGTGTACACCGACGGCAGCCCCAATCCGGCATCGTCGTTTCTTCAGTGGAAAGATGGAACCCCGCCCACCGGGGACGGGCAGTGCGTGACCATCGCCTCGTTCTCGTCGAACACGATGGGGTGGCAGAGGCTGTTCGGCACGGTCACCCCGTCCACAAACCAACTGACCATCTGCCTGCGGCTGAGCTGGGATTGCGCCAGCTCGGGCGGCGGCGGAAACTGGGATCTGGCCGAGGCGCGGCAGGTCTATTCTCCCACGTCGTATGCCTCTGGTGTGGCGACGTGGGACATGATCCCGGCCTCCGGCCAGCCGCTTGTCATCACGGCGAGCGATGCCGCGGGCAACACGGCAACCGTTCTGTCGGCCGCCCC
>JAGVUD010000460.1 GCA_019136435.1 Armatimonadota bacterium
GAGGGCAGCCTGAAGGGAAGGGCGGGTCGCATTGGTACATAAGGCAAAGCGTTCGTTCTGGGACGAGCCCGAGTGGTACACTCGCTGGCGCGATAGCCGGTCGTTCACGTGCTTGGCCCTGGCGGCATGGTTTCTGTGCGGGGCCGTGACGGTCTGGCACCGGAGATGGGCTGAAGCCTACGCCATTGCCAGCCCGGTCACGGCTGCTGGCATTGCGTACCTGATCGGCGGATTGCCAGGCGCCCGCGGCGCATCCGGGTCCGGACCCCGTCGGCCAGTCCCGGCCACGACAGATCGGGTGAACTGCTTGACGCTGCTTGTGTCGGTACCGGCGGTGGGCCTCGTGGGGGTTGCGCTTTTCGGCGGTCAGATGCTGCAGTCCAAAGCGTCGCTGCTTCTTCTGGCAGCTACCTTCGCAGCGGCAGCCTGGCTGTTGGCGGCGCTAGCCGGCGCTCTGGTATTACGGTTTCGGCGTAGCCGGCGGCCGCCCTCCTTTGAGTTCGAAAGCGCCGACGGGCGGGTGCATCGGCTGGGACGCACAAGGCTGCTCAAGAGGCTCGAGACGGGCCTCCAGGAATACGAAGGCGCGTTCGTCATCGTGGAGCGCGACCCCGCTTCGCTGTCCAAGTCCGGGCAGTATGTCTTCTATGAGCCCCGAGATCTGCTCGAGGATTCCTACCCGGAGTCAGACGTGAAGGTCGTCGAGGAGTTGCTTCAGGTGCTTCTGCCCGCCGCACGCGACGCCGGTAACGCCGCGGTCATGATCCCGGCCGCGTCGGTCAAGGATATCGGCACGTTCGATGATGAGCCGCTGCTGCGCGAGGACCCGTCACGCATTGCAGGCCGTCCGATGAGCGTCCAATCACTTCTGACGTATCTTGACCAGGTGACTTCCGCGTACGACAGCGCTGGATACGAGTTCAGGATGACCGCACCCAAAGGAGCCGCCGGTATCTACCTGTGGCACAACTACGTCTAGGGCGGGGCCGGTGGCGTCATATCGTTTTCGGCAGCAGGTCCTCGAACGCCCCGGCCCTCTTCAGCCAGGTCGTGCCGAAGAGCGCGGCGCCGGCGGGGTTCAGATGCACCCCGTCCGTCGTGAAAAGCGCCTTGTCCGTCGTGCCCCTGGCGCGGCGAAGCCCGCGGATGAATGCATGGTGAATCGGGACGATGGTGACGTGGTGCTTTGCCCCGACACGCTCCGACGCCTCGACGTACCCTTTCAGCTTCGCGTTCTCATCGCTGTCGGGGTCCTCGTTCAGCACGGACGGCGTGCATAGCAGAATGGCGGCTGACGTGCGCGCTTTCAGGATTCTGATCAGCTCGTCCAGCTTCTCCTCATACTCCCCCAGCGGGACGCCGTTCTCCCCGTGCCACAGGTCGTTGATGCCAATCGAGATGCTCACCCAGTCCGGGTCTTCGGCGATCACGTCCCTCTCGACCCGCGCAAGAAGGCTGGTCACCTTGTCGCCGCCCACCCCCTTGTTGATGACCTCGATCTGAAGCTCCGCGTAGAGCGACTTCAGCATATCGCCGATAAAGCTCACGTAGCCGGGATGGGCCTGCGTGATGCTGTCGCCGAAAAACACAACCCTGTCACCCTGATTCAGCAGCACTTTCCTGTTCCTTTCGCCTCTTCTAGTCGTCCGTCAGCTCCGCGCTGACGATGCTTGAAATACCCGGCTCGCTCATCGTGACGCCGTAGAGCACGTCCGCCGCTTCCATCGTCGCCCTGTTGTGCGTGATGACGATAAACTGGGAGTCGCGGGCAAATTGCTTCACCAGTGCCGCAAACCGCCCCACATTCGCGTCGTCGAGCGGCGCATCCACCTCGTCCATCACGCAGAACGGGCTCGGCTTGACCCGCATCAGGGCGAACAGCAGCGCCTGCGCCGTGAGGGCCTTCTCGCCACCGGAGAGCAGTTCCATGTTCTGCAGCTTCTTGCCAGGCGGCTGCACGATGACCTCGATCCCGGTCTCCAGCAGGTCGTCCGGCTTCGTCAGCTCCAGCCGCGCCATCCCGCCGCCGAACAGCGTCGTGAACATCTCTTCGAAGTGCCGGCTCACCTGCCAGAACGTGTCCATGAACAGGTCGCGAGTGCTGTCGTCAATCTCCCGTATCGCCTGCAGCAGCGAATCGCGCGCTTCTTCCAGATCGGTGCGCTGCGACGCCAGGAACTCCCATCGCTCCCGCACGCGCTCGAACTCGGCGACGGCGCCCGTGTTGACGTCGCCCATGGCGCGAATCTCC
>JAGVUD010000053.1 GCA_019136435.1 Armatimonadota bacterium
CGCCATCAGCAGATTCCACTGCGCGCCGTGCTGGGTCACGAACTGCTGCAGCCCCAGCGACAGCGTGTACGTGCGGTCGTCGTTCAGATACATCAGCGGCCCGAGGAAGTCGTTCCACGCGCCCATGAACGTGAACAGCGCAACGGTCGTCAGCGCGGGCTTCGAGAGCGGCAGCATCACCATCCGCCAGATGCCGAACTCTGACGCCCCGTCAATCTTCGCCGCGTCCGAAAGCTCGCGCGGGATGGTCATGAAGAACTGGCGCAGCAGAAAGATGAAAAACGCGCTGCCGAACATCGCCGGCACAATAAGCGGCCGGAAACCCCCGATCCAGCCGAGCTTCTTGAAGATGACGAACACGGGCAGCATCGTGACCTGGTGCGGAAGCATCAGCGTCGCAAGCAGCACGAAGAACACCACGTCCCGTCCCGGCCACCTGAGGCGCGCGAAGCTGTACGCCGTCAGCGACGACGAGATGACAACAGCCAGCGCCGACGCCGAAGCGATCATCAGCGTGTTGAGCGCGTACAGCCCGAACGGGATGTATGCCAGCGCAACGGGGTAGTTCTGCCACACGAACGTTCGCGGGATGATCTCCAGCCCCGGCGCGAACACCTGCGCCTCGGGCTTCAGGGATGTCCCCACCATCCACGCGAACGGGAGAAGTGCCACGCACGAAAGCAGCAGCAGCGCCGCGTGCCCGGCGAATACGCTTGCGGGCGTCTTGCGCTTCATCGCGTCTCCCCCGGATAGTACACCCACCGCGCCGAGCTTCTGAACACCAGCGCCGTCGCCGCGATGGTGATCGCGAACAGAATCCACGCCATGGCCGAAGCGTACCCGAACTGCAGGTCAACGAACGCCTTGTTGAAGAGATGCAGCGCGTAGAACAGCGTCGAGTCCTCCGGGCCGCCGTGCGTCATCACGAACACCTGCGTGAAATACTGGAACGTGCCGATGATGCCCATCACCAGGTTGAAGAAGATGACGGGCGAGAGCATGGGCAGCGTTACATGAAACAGCTTCGCCGCTGATCCCGCGCCGTCTATCTCCGCCGCCTCGTACAGCTCCTGCGAGACGTCCTGCAGCCCCGCGAGATAGATGATCATCGCGCTCCCGACGCCCCAGATTCCCATCAGAATCAGCGCGGGCTTCGACCACGCCGGGTCGGTCAGCCACCCCGGCCCCTGAACGCCCGCCGCCGCCAGCATCTTGTTGATCAGCCCGATCTGCGGGTTCAGAAGCCACATCCACAGCACCGAAGACGCGACGGTCGGGACGATGGACGGGATGTAGAAGATCGTCCGGTAGATCGCCATTCCGCGCAGCTTCTGGTTCAGCAGCAGCGCCAGCGCGAGCCCCGCCACGAGACTCGCCGGAAGCCCGAACACCACCATGAACAGCGTGTTCCGGAGCGACTGCCAGAACAGAGGGTCCTCCGTGAGCAGCCGCGTGTAGTTCTGCGCGCCCACCCACACGGGCGGGCTCAGCGTGTCGAAGTACGTGAAGCTGTAGTACAGCGAAGCGACGATGGGATACGCCGTGAACACGAGAAACCCGAAAATCCACGGGCTCGCGAACGCAAGACCGAGCGCAAGCTGCGATCTCTCGCCTCCGCGCTTCGGACGCTGGTTTGATCTCTGGTCAGGCATCGTCTAGTAGACCGCGTAGTGCCGCGCTTCCTCGAGCGCGCGGGTCATCTCCTTCTGCACCCTTCGCAGAATCACCTCGGCGTCCGTGCTGGAGTGAATCGCCCTGTCCTCCGCCCGCTGAATCTCCCGCTGATAGGCCGACCAGATGGGAATCGGCGACGGCCCGAAGGCGTTTTCGCCGCCCGCCAGCTTGATGGCGTCGCGCATCAGGGGAATCCTCTGGAACTCCGGCGCCTTTGCCGCCGAAATGAGCGGCGGGATGTTGTTGATCTCGCGGCAGAACTTGCGGCTGGCGTAGGGGCCGCAGATCCAACTCAGGAACTCGAACGCCTCCTTCTTGTTCTTGCAGGCCGATGGCATCACGAAGATGCTCCCCCCGAGCTGCACGCAGTTCTTCCGCCCGCCAGCAGGCGAGGGCAGGGGAGTGTAGCCCCACTGCAGATTCGGGGCGTAGCGCTTGATGTTGTCGCCCGCCCATTCGCCCGTCTGCCACATCGCCGTCTTGCCCGTGTAGAACGCGCCCGTCGAGGCCTCCACGCTTCCGAACCCGGCCTCGAACGACTCCATCTTGCGCACGTCGTACTTCCGGAACCAGCT
>JAGVUD010000428.1 GCA_019136435.1 Armatimonadota bacterium
ACAAGTTCACGGCCTAGAGAGAGGAGTCCGGTGATACAGTCTACGCTCAGAAAACTCACGGTGGGGGAGCACCTGCCGGAGGAGGAGATATTCAGCATCATCGGCGGCATCAGAAACGGCGATGTCACCGATGTGCAGATAGCCGGGTTCCTGGTGGGACTTCTGATGAAGGGCCCGACCACCCGCGAAGTCGCTTCCATTGCCCGCGCCACGCGCGCGAACTGCGAGCAGATCACCCCGAACGTGCCGGGCCACCTGATTGACACCTGCGGCACCGGGGGCGGGCGCACGACGTTCAACTGCTCGAGCGCGGTCGCGTTGGTGGCTGCCGCGGCCGGAATACCCGTTGCGAAGCACGGAAGCCGGTCGCTTTCGTCCCTTTCGGGCAGCGCCGACGTTCTCGAGAAGCTGGGAGTCGCCATTGACCTGACTCCGGCGCAGGCCTCGAAGCTGATCGAGGATGCCGGAATCAGCTTCCTCTACGCGCCGAACTTCCACCCCGTGATGCTGAAGGTGCTGCCGGCCGAAATGGCGCTCGGGATCAAGACCATTTTCTACACCATCATCGGGCCGCTGATCAATCCGGCAGGCGCCCGGCGGCACATTATGGGCGTCTATCGGCCCGAACTGGTGGAAATGGTTGCGGATGTGCTCGTGCAGCTCGAGTTCGAGCACGCGCTCGTGGTGCATGGGCTCGATACGCTGGACGAGATCTCGGTCATCGGGAAGACCTCCGTTGCCGAAGTCCGCGACGGCTGGGCGCGCAAATACGAGTTGCGGCCCGAGGATGTCGGTCTTCCGCGCTACACCTACGACGATCTGCTCGGCGGCACTCCGGACGAGAACGCCGCCATCGTGCGCGCCATCATCGCGGGCGAGGAGAAGGGCGCGCGGCGCGATATGGTGCTGGCGAACGCCGGGGCGGCCATGCTCGTGGGCGGAAAAGTCGAGGATCTCAGGGCAGGGGTGGATCTCGCGCGGGAGATGATAGACAGCGGCGAAGCGCTCAGGAAGCTGGAGCAGTTCATCGCCGCTTCCAACCGCATCGCGCAGGCTGCCTGACCGGCTGTGGGGCGCTTTGTTGAAGCCCTGGAGCGTGCCCGGGATTCCGGGCGCGCTCCCATCATCTGCGACATCAAGCTGCGAAGCCCGGCCGAGGGCGGCCTGATTGGCGGCCGCGATCCCGCCGCTGTGGCCCGTGCCATGGCCGAAGGCGGCGCGGCCTGCCTTTCGGTTGTGACCGAGCCGGAGCACTTCGGCGGGAGCCTGGAGCTTCTCCGGGCAGTCGTGGCCGCCAGCGACCTGCCGGTGCTGCGCAAGGACTTTGTCCGCACGGCCGGTGACGTCCGCGCGACGCGCGACGCGGGGGCATCCTGCCTTCTGCTCATCGTTGCGATGCTCGATCAGGATACGCTCGCCGCGCTCCACCGCGAGGCGCACGCCTGCGGGCTGGAGACGCTGGTTGAAGCGCACAACAGCGAGGAGGTGCGCCGGGCGCTGGAGCTCGACATCGATCTGCTCGGCATCAACAACCGCGACATCCAGCGGCTCGAGGTGGACGGCGGGACTCCCGCTATCACGCTCCGGCTTCTTGCGGAGGCGCCGCCGGGTGTGCGCGTGATCAGCGAGAGCGCCATTTCGAGCCCCGGCGACGTGCGCGCGGCCATCGAGGCGGGGGCGCTGGGAGCGCTGGTGGGAACCGCCGTGCTTCGCGCCGACGATACCGCTGCTTTCGTGAAGAATCTCTCGCTGGCTCTGCGGAGAACCGGTTCGGGGTGATGGCGCGGGTCAAGATTTGCGGCAACACAGACGTGGGGCAGGTGCGGATGGCCTCCGAAGCGGGAGCGGACTGCGCGGGTTTCGTCGTCGAGTATCCGGTGGACGTGCCGTGGAACCTGTCGCGTGACGATGCGCGCGGGCTGCTTGCGGCGGTCCCTCCGTTTATGACGGCGGCGGTCGTTACGGGCGGAAGCGCGGAGCATGTGTTGGCTGTCGCTCGCGCCCTGCGGCCCGGCATCGTGCAGCTTCACACGGACAACCCTCCGGACGAGACGGCACAGATCGCCGACTGTCTCGCCGGCGACGGGATGCGGCTTATCCGCGCGCTGCGTATTGACGCCGCGACAGGTCTCGCCTCGGGCGATCTGCCGGATCCCGTGGGGGCAGCCCTCGTGCTTCAAGAGTGCGGCATCGCCGCGCTGCTGCTGGATGCGCGCACGGGCAGCCTGCCCGCGGGCACGGGACTCGCCCTGAGCCGCGAGATGGCGCGCGCCGTGCGCGATGCCCTTCGCATCCCGCTCATCCTTGCGGGCGGCCTCGGCCCCGCCAACGTCGCCGCCGCCGTCGAAGCGGTCCGGCCGTTCGCCGTGGATGTCATCTCAGGTGTCGAGTCCTCCCGCCGGGTGAAAGACGCGTCCCTGGTCAGCGCGTTCGTTCGCGCCGCCAAAGGGCTTCCTGGCCCGGGTCAGGCGCCCGCCTGAGCGTCCCGGCCGCCGCGGCAGGGGAAGGCGGATGGGCTGTCGAAGCCTGCCAGTATGTCGCTGTGTTGTCTTTTCGCCGCCCTTCTGCTGCTCGTCGCGCCCGTGTCCGGGCCAGCGGCCATGTCCGCATACCCTGACGACGCGTACTCCCGCCCCTTTGACGACCGCCTCCCCGCGTTCGAAATGCGGGGGTGCTCCCCGGCGGAGCCCGTCCTCGAGCGGCAGGCCGCCTTTCACGAGAACACGATGCTGCTCGTCCCCCGAAAGGGAGGCTGGAGCACCCGCTGGCGCATACAATCGAAAGGCCCCGACATCGCCGGTCTCTCCGCCGAATGCCCTCTCATTCGCCGCCAGCCCCGAAGCCTCTCGTTCCGTGTGTTCAACAACTCGCGGGATGCAGTCAAGGTCCGGGCGCAGTATGCGGAGTATCCCTGGCATCCCGGGGCCGCGAATCAGGGGGTGGAGTGGCTGCTCGGAGAGTCCGTGGAGGTGGCCGCCGGGCAGGAGCGTGTGGTCGAGTTCCGCTTCGCCGAGGCCCACTGGCCCGGACGCTCCACGCCCGCCAGCCCGCGCTATCCGGGGGTGATGCGTCTGTTCGTTCACGGGCTGCGCAAGGATGTCCCGTACGAACTCTTTCTGAACGACTATACGTACCACTACGCTCCGGCGACGAATCTGCGCGTCACCCGGCTGGAGTCTGCCCCGGCCGCCAGCGCCGGCAAGCAGGCCGTGTTCACCGTGCGGACTACCGGAGACGTTGGCGGCCGCACGGTGGACCTCGAAGTCCGCCGCGAGCCTTGGGTGCTGTGGCGTATCCGGTTGACTGCGGCGGAGGTAGCGGCGCTGGCGGGCGGCGCCGCCACGGTGCGGCGCGTTGTACCGGGCACAATCGCGCCGGGCAGGGCGACGGTGGGGCTGGTGGCGGATGGCTACCGGGCGGAAGGCGAGGAGGCCGCCGTCACGATAGCGAACACCGCGCGGCCCAGTCTGCCGGTGGCCGCGCGCAAGCAGCACAACGGCCGCCCGGCACTCTTCGTGAACGGAAAGCCTTTCGCCTGGACCGGGTACCAGAGCTTCGAATGGCAGCCCGGCAACGTAACCGATTTCGGGCGCTCGGGCGCCAGTGTCCTGACCGTCCAGTGCGACCTCGGCCGCTTCTGCCCGAAGCCGGGCGTCTACGACTATGGCAGCCTCGAGGAGCAGGTCGCCACGGCGCTGGCGGCCAGCCCGAAGGCGATGATCTTCCTGGCAATCACGCTGCGCCTGCCGCCCGTGTGGGACCAGACGCACGGAGACGATCTCGTGCGAATCGCGGCCGGGACGGAGAGCGTTGTGTGGGAAGAGGGTCCGGGCAATCGCGCGGGGTCGCTGGCGTCGGCGGCGTGGCAGCGCGGCCAGGAGGCGAGCCTGCGAAGGCTGCTGCGCTACTGCATGTCCCGGCCGTGGGCCGGCCGTCTTCTCGGGATGTGGCTGATGGGCGAGGTGACGAGCGAGTGGTTCGCGTGGGGATCAAACGAAAATCAGCTTGCCGACTACAGCCGCCCGAACCAGGACGCCTTCGCGGCGTGGGCCGCCGGGCGCGGACTCAAAGTGGACGCCGCGGACCCGATTCCCGGACCGGCAGCCCGGCAGGCGAAGGGGCACGACTTCTATCCGCCCGATCCTCAAAGCGCGCTGGCGGCCGCATACAACCTGTACTACGCGGACCTCACAGCCGATACCATCGCCCGCTTTGCCCGCGCCGCAAAGGACGAGACCGGCGGCAGGTCGCTCGTGGCGGTCTTCTACGGCTACCTTATTCAACTCGCGGGCGAGTGGCGAGGACCAGTTGGCGGCAACTTTGCGCTGAAGCGGGTGCTGGAAAGCCCGGATGTGGACATCATTGGCGGGGTGCCCCTGCACAACTTCCGGGACCTCACGAACGGATACAGCGCCCGCGTAACCGCCGCCGAGAGCATAATGGCGGCTGGCAAGGTCTTCTGCGACAGCAATGATCTGTTCTCATGGCTGCATCCGCTGCACTGGTACACCGAGTACGATCCCGGCGACCCCCGGCGCGGAGCCATCCAGATGCAGCGCCGCGAAACCGCCGTCAACGCTGTCGAGGGGGCGGGCAACGAATGGTTCTCGCTGATGTCGAGCTGGCACCACGATGCCGGTCTGCAGGCGGACTTCGCGAAGCAGATGAGGGTGGCCGCCGAAGCGCTCAAGCTCGATCGCTCGCCCGCGTCAGAGATCGCCTTCGTTGTGGATGAGCCTACCTTCGGGTGGGCGTCTCCCGCGTCCACGCACTTGAACCGAGCCAACGCCCGGCTGCTGTTCCATTGCGGGCGCACGGGCGCGCCGGTGGGCGTCTGGCTGCTTTCGGACCTGGCGAAAGTGCCTGACCGGGTGAAGATGATTGTGATCGCCTGCGCGAACGCCGCAAATCCGGCCGACCTCGAGACGCTGCGGGCGATGCTCGGCAAAGGAAGCCGGACAATCCTGATCGTCGGGGCCCCCGGGCTGATAGACCCGGTCACCGGCGCGCGGCGCCCGGACGCCGTCGCGGATTTCCTTGGGTTTCCAGTCGAGATTGACGACGGGCCGCGTCCGGCGGCCATGACTCTGTCCGAAGACGGCTCTCCCGTTACTTCAACGGACGACATGGCGTCCCCGCGCGCCTCGATGGGCGGCGAGGGTCTGCTGAAGTACAAAGACGGCCGGTGCGCCGGGGCGGCGCGCGAACTGCCCGGCGGCGGCCGGCTCATCTGGTGCGGCTGGCCTCCGCTCTCCACGCCTCTCCTGCGGAAATGGGCCCAGGAAGCGGGAGTTCACTGCTATGCTCCGGAGGACTACGCGGTCTACACGTCGCGCGGAGCCGTGGCGGTCACCAGCCCACGTTCCGGGGCGGCGGCGCTGAAGTGGCCGCGAAGCGCGCGCATCCGTGATCTGTTCGACGGCTGGCAGGGGAGCGGGACCGAGATATCCTGCCCGTTCGAGGCCGGGCAGACGCGCTTGTTCGAGGTGCGATAGACTGCTGTGGAGCGACCATCAGGCCGCGGGAGGATGACTATGAGACTCGTGGCGAGGTATCTGCTTGCTCTGGCTGCCGCTGTTTCGCTGCATGGGGCGGAAGGATTGACTGCCGGGGAAGGCGCGTCCGGCAGGCTGCGCGCGGTCACGATAGACGCTCTGCGCGTGAGTCAGAAAGGGCGCGTCCTGCGTGTGTCGGCAAGCGCCGTGGGCGCCAGAAGCGGCCAGCGCTATCTTTTCGCGCTTATGAAGGGGCCGGAAATGTGGCTGGCCGCCGATGTCAGCCTGCCCGTCGCGAATGTGGAGATCCCGGAGGGGCTGCCGGGCGGCACGTATGACGCGGTTCTGCTTCCTCACGAGGCGCTATCTCCCGATCCCATGCGCGTGCCGGTGACCCTGCCGGGCGGCTCGGCCGCAAGCGTGCAGGCGATCGGCCACGGAACGTACGCGGACAGCCACGGAACGCCGCACCGATGGTACATCAACCGCGCCGGAACGCTCATCTGGGACGGCCGGCCGTACATCCCGGCCGGGGCCATGTTCATCTCCACGTTCCTGATGAGTTACCAGCCCGGCGCCGCCGAACAGAACGAGGCAAACTTCCGCGATGACCTGCGCCGCCTGCGCGCCATGAAGGAAGCCGGGGTGACCGACCTCTACCTCAACCCGTGCGCGCAGTGGGAAGACAAACCCGCCTGGGTGTGGCAGCGCTTCGCCGACACGTGCGAGGAGATGGGCATCTGCTACGGCATTCAGGTCACGAACGAACTGCGGCCTCTGATGTACTACGACATCGTCGACGGCGAATACAATGCCACCGTGCGGGGGACGGAATCCGCGTTCGCCGATCTGCCGAACACCCTCCTCAGCGCGGCGAGCGTCGAGAACGAGGTGCTCTTCGCCGCCTTCGACGCCACTGATGATCGCCTGCTGGAGTGGGGCAGGGCGGTCGTGACGCCCACTGCCAGCGGCGTGCGGGCCGAGGCGAAGCGCACCATCCCGAGCGCCGGGCCGGTCAATGTCCACTTCACTCCGGTCTATCAGTACACCGGCGGCATTCGCGACTACTGGTCGTCCATCAACTCCGGATACTGGACCCGGCTGGACCGCTTCTTTTCGTCGCTGAAGCCCGGGCCGGGCCTGAGATGCTGGATCGACGCTCTCGACAACGAGCAGAGCTTTCAGGACGCTCACAACAGGAGGCTCCCGGACTCGCCAGGATTTCGCCGGGCGCTGGCGGATTATCTGCGCCAGAAGTACCCGTCGGCGGGGGACGTCGCGGCGGCGTGGGCGCTGTTGGGGCCGGTGGAGGATGCGGGCTATGAAGAGTTCGCGCGGCTCATCCCGGTCGGGCGCCCTTCGCCAGGCGCGGACGTGCAGCATCTGCTGGACCTTGAGACCGGGCGCACGTTCCAGATCGTGCCGTCGAGGTCGGCTATGTGGGCGGACGTCATGCAGTTCCGCGACCGCTCGGTGGCGCGGTTCAACATGGAGGTGGCGGATCGCATCAAGAGCCATCACGACGTGCCGGTTGTGCTGAAGCACCAGGGGTCGGACCTCTACATCAACACGCGCGCGTCCGGCGGGTTCGATGGTCTTGGCGCGGAGGCGTACGGCACGGACAACCAGCACATCCGCCAGGTGAGCGCGTCGGTTCACGCCGCCAGCAGGCAGTGCGGCCGCACCATGTGGGAGCTGACGACCGAGACCGCGATGGCGCGCCCGGAGGTGGGCTATCCCGGTCCGTTGCGCATCATTACGGAACTCGCCTCGATGCTCGAAATGGGCGGCAAGGGCACGTACGTCTTTCTCATCAAGGACGCGAACGGACACCCGATGTCGGATTGGTACACGTTCAACCTGTTCGAGGACGCGCGGCAGATCGGGTGGCTGGGCGCTTACAGCCGCATCATCAAGGCCGCCCGCGCACTGCCCGAATACACGCCCGAGACCCTCAGCGGCGATTTCCCGCGGGATGTTCTGGGACTGGAGATGCCCGCTTTCGGCCCGTCGTTCGAGGCGGTACGCTTCGCTGGAAGCTTCTGCGTCTGGAATGTGACGGACGGGCCGCTCGATTTGCTCGCCGAAGCGCCGGCGCCGCATCTGCCTCTGGGTCAACGCGAGGCGCGAACACTCACGGTGGCGGCGAATGCGGACAAGGCCCTCGTCATCGCGAAGCCCTGGGCCGTCAGCGAGGCCGCGATCGAAGCTGCCAACACCGCCGCCGCTCTCCGAAAGTGGAACAGCGCCGCGGCGAAGCTCGGCGAGATCGGCCTCGACCCCGGCACTGCTCCCGCGGGTGGGTGGCAGCAGAGTCTGTCCCGCGCCGAGGAACTGGCACGCAGGCTCGGAGACGCCGCCGCCGCGCCGCTCGGCGGGGTGACCGTGGATGGCGATCTCAGCGAATGGGGCGGGCTGAACCCGATCTTTCTGAAAGACGCCTCGGACGTCTCCGATTCGCGCTTCTCCGGAGCGGAAGTGTTCCTCGGTTACGGCGAGGAGCATTTCTACGTGGCCGGAAGCGTGGCCGACGAGTTGATTTCGAACAGCAGCCCCCACGCCAGGCTGTGGGACGGAGACGCGGTGGAGGTGTTCCTGGACCTCAATCCCGACGCCTCGCCCGGCGTCGCGAGCCTGAACGGCGACTGCTTCCAGTTCATCTTTGCGCCCACGAGCCTATACGGCAAGCCGGGTATGGTTGCCGTGACGCCCTCTTTCAGCGGCCCGCGCGAGCCCCGGCACAGCGAGTGGGCGGTTCGCACGGACGCCGGCGGCTGGCGCTTCGAGGCGGCGATCAACCGCCGCGACCTGAACGGCTTCGAGTTCCGGCCCGGGCAAGTGATCGGGCTTGAGATTCAGCTCGACCAGTCGGATGGGGCGGGGCGCTCCGTAACCAGGCTCTGGCACGGCGGGCCCGACGCGTTCCAGAACCGGCTCGGATACGGCCGCGTCGTCCTCGGGGCAAAGCGCCCCGGCTGAACGGCGGAAAAGAATGCTTGCATATATGGCCAAATGGCCATATAATGATCGCGGCGCTCGCCCCCGCCGGCGCCCGAAAGGACCTGTCTATGAACAAACCAATCACCGTTGTCGCCGTGGCTCTGGCTCTCGTTGCCGGGGCTGTGTGGAACAACGCTCTTGAGAAGACAGCCTCAGTCTCCAGTTGTTCCTCGAAAGGCAGTTCCTGCCTGATGCCGGAGGCCTGTGCGGCGGCCGCCAAACCAGTTGCTCAGAAGCCCGCCGCCAAAGAGCAAATCAAGCTTGTCGCATACTATTTCCACGGCAACTTCCGCTGTGTCAGTTGCCGCAAGATCGAGGAATGGACCGGCAAGGCTATCTCGGAGGGCTTTGCAAAGGAGATCAGGTCCGGCCGTGTGCAGTGGCGCCCCGTGAACGTGGAAGTCAAGGGCAACGAGCACTATATGAAGGACTACAAGCTCTACACGAAGTCGGTGGTGCTCTCGGAGACGAAGAACGGCAAAGAGGCGCGCTGGAAAAACCTCGATAAGGTCTGGACGCTGCTCGGTGACGAGGCCGCGTTCAAGAAGTATGTCCGCGACGAGGTGTCCGCGTATCTGAAAGGCAAGTGACGGACACTCTGATGCCCGCGCTCGGCGCGGCGGTCTGGCTTGGAATTCTCACGTCCATCAGCCCGTGCCCTCTGGCGACGAACATCGTGGCGATTTCGTTTGTCAGCAACCGGGTGGGGCACAGTCGGCAGGTCCTTCTCTCGGGCCTGCTCTACACGCTCGGACGAATGATTGCGTACTCGGCTCTCGGGGCGCTGCTGGTCACGAGCGTTCTTGCCGTGCCCGACCTCGCGCAGTGGCTGCAGAAGTACATGAACCGCCTGCTGGGGCCGCTGCTCATCATCACCGGGCTGCTGCTCCTTGAAGTCATCCGGCTCAAGGTGAAGGGCGGCGGCGTCGGCGAAGGCCTCCAGCGCCGCGTGGAGGCAAGCGGGGTGTGGGGCGCCGGGATTCTGGGCATCGGCTTCGCGCTCTCATTCTGCCCGGTGTCGGCCGCGCTCTTCTTCGGGAGCCTGGTGCCGCTGGCGCTTCGGCACGAATCGAAAGTGCTGCTGCCCTCGCTCTACGGCATCGGGACAGCGCTTCCGGTGCTCGTGTTCGCGCTCCTCATCGCTTTCGGCGCGCGGTCGCTTTCGAAGGCTTACGAGAGGGTGACGCGTTTTGAGCGGTGGGGGCGGCGGATCACGGCCGTGCTGTTTCTGGCCGTGGGGGTGTACTACACCCTGATCTACAACTTCGGGGTGATGATTGGATAAACGCGCAAGCGACTGCGAAGCGACGGGCATTTTGCATCACAGGGAGATGAACGAATGAGACGGCGAGCGGAATACGAGAAAAGAGCACGGGTCATAAAGGCGCTGGCGCACCCGAGCCGCCTGATGATGGTGGATGCCCTGGTGGACGGCGACCTGTGCGTCTGCGAGCTTCAGAAGATCGTCGGCTCCGACATGTCCACCGTGTCCAAGCACCTCTCGGTGCTGAAAGCGGCGGGAATCGTCTCCGACCGCAAGGTGGGGCAGCAGGTGCACTACAGCCTGCGCGTGCACTGCATCCTCAACTTCTTCGAATGCATCGAGGCGGTGGTGAAGTCGGCCGCCGGGGAGCAACTGGAACTCGTTCGTTAGTGCGGGCCCGCATCGGTGTCATTACCGCGCCCGTTTCGCGTCGTTGTTGGCAATTGTGCCAAATAGCCAAGTGTTGAGGCAATAATGGAGATCGTGCATTGAGCTGGAAATCGGAGTGGAAGCCTCTTGCGGTTATCGCCGCCGTCTTCGCGGCGTTCTTCTATCTGCCGGTCGGCTGGCCGCGATTCGACAACGCGGTTCTCGAGGCCCTGCAGCTTGCGCGCTGGTATGCGCGGGAGCACGTTCTGCTGTGCCTGATCCCTGCGTTCTTCATCGCCGGGGCGATCGCGGTCTTCATCAGCCAGGCGTCTGTGATGAAATACCTGGGCCCGAAGGCCAGCAAGCCGCTTGCTTACGGCGTCGCGTCCGTCTCGGGGACGATCCTGGCCGTCTGTTCGTGCACGGTGCTGCCGCTGTTCGCCGGAATCTACCGGATGGGCGCGGGGCTGGGCCCGGCGACAGCTTTTCTCTACTCCGGCCCCGCCATCAACATCCTCGCAATCATACTCACCGCCCGTATTCTGGGGCTGGAGATGGGCATCGCGAGGGCGGTCGGCGCAATCAGCTTCAGCGTCATCATCGGCCTGCTGATGCACCTGATCTTTCGCGGGGAAGAGATGGGGAGGGCGGCGGCCCAGGTGGATCTGCCCGAGCCTGAGGTGGAGCGCCCCCTCTGGCAGAACGCCGTCTATTTCGCCTCTCTTGTCGGTATTCTGGTGTTCGCGAACTGGGGCAAGCCCGCGCAGGAGGCCGGCCTCTGGAGCGCCATCTACAGCGTCAAGTGGGAGACGACGGCGCTGTTCGCGGCGGCGCTGGCGGTCATGCTGGTGCGCTGGTTCGGAGTGCAGTGGTGGAAGATGGCGCTCGTGGCGGCGCCTGTCGCCGCCGCGGCCTTGATGCTTTCCCACGAGCCGCTTGTGCCATTCACGATCGCGATCATCGGGCTCTCGATAGTCCTGAGCAGTGATCGCGGCAGCGGCGGCGAATGGATGGGCTCGACGTGGGAGTATGCGAAGCAGATTCTGCCGCTGCTGTTCTTTGGTGTTATCGTGGCCGGGCTGCTGCTCGGCAGGCCGGGGCACGAGGGG
>JAGVUD010000369.1 GCA_019136435.1 Armatimonadota bacterium
CGGCGACTCGTCCAGAGTGGGTGTTCCCGGAACCGTCGCCGCTCCCGTTGATCCGAAGGTGAACTTCATGATCCGCGCCATGACCGCTCCTCCGGGCGCCGCCGCCGCGGCACGAGCGGCGAAGCCGGCCCCGGCGGTCAAGAAGCCGGCGGTATCTGCCGCGCCCTCTGGGACGGCCTCCGCGGCAAAGCCGAAGCCCGCGCTTACGCCGTTTACGCGGCCGTCCGCGAAGGGTCAGTTTGCCTATCGCGATGCCAACCGCCGCCTCACCATGCGCTCCAAAGCGCCCGCGCTTCCTCGCGGGGCCGGACGCGTTGATGTGAGCTGGGATGTCGCGCCGCCCGTTTCGGTTACGCTCCAGTATGTGGGCTATGGTGCGAAGAAGCCTTCCGTGTCCGTGGGGCAGTTCAACGCCAGCAGAATCGTCGTGGACTTCCCGGTTCCCGAGCCTGCGCAGTTCAGTGTGCTCGTCGAAAAGCCGGGCTTCCAGGCCGCGAGCAAGGTGTTCCGCGTGGTGCGCGGCAGCAATCAGCAGTGGCGCGCGATGCTGGTGAAGGGCGGCGGTGCGGGCGCGCCTCCTCCGGCGATGGACCCCGGGACGCAGCCTGCTGACGAGCCTGTTCTGCCCGCGAATCCGCTGCCGTCCTCCGTGGACCCGGGTCGCAACGCCACGGGGTTCGGCGGGAACATGAGCGCTCCTGACCAGCCCGCCGTCGAGCCGGGAGCCGGGCCTGTGGTGCCCTCCATTGACGCCCCGTCGCCGCTGCCGGGTGCGGACGACCCGGCGCTTCGCATGAACGCGACCCCGCGCGCTCCGCGGGCCGGCCGTGAGCCGGGCAATCGCCCCAGAGTTGGGCCTGCAGATGGCGGCAATGCCGCGCCCGGAACAGCTACAGACGGGGCCTATCGCAGGCCGCGCAGAAACGTCGCCCCGCCTCCCGCTCCGGGTGGGAATGCTGGCGGAAACAACGACGCCGGCGACGTTCCGCCTCCGCCGGCTCTGTAGTTTTCTTTCAGTCAGTATCCAGCAGGGAATCCCTCTTCCGGTGCAGGGGCGCTGGCGGAGGGATTCCCTGTTTCTGCCCTGCGTTGAATGAGAGGGTGTGTTCGCAGAGGAGCGTCGCCGGTGTCAGGCGTCGCGTTCGAAGAGGACCCTGGCCGGGCTCCCATCGGCGCCTTCGAGCTTGAGCGGCAGGCAAACAATCCGCCACCAGCCGCCTGAAACCTCCCGCAGGTCCAGTCCCTCCACCAGAACGATGCCCGCCCCCAGAAGGGTGTCGTGCACAGCATGCGAGCCCGACCGGAAGCCCTCGACCGACAGATAGTCCACGCCGACGAGCCTGATCCCGCGCTCAGCAATTGCCGCGGCCGCTTCGCCCGATATGTGCGCGAAGTCCTCGCAGAAACTGTCGGAGGTCAGAAGGCCCCGCGCGGTGTTGGCCGTGCGCAGAATGAGCCGTTCGCATTTCGGGGCAGCGGCGAGGTCCTCCGCCGTGACCGAGTCCCGCACATCGGGGAGATCGATCACGTAAGCGGGGCCTATCAGCACGTCCAGCGCCATCCCTTCAACAGTGGAGCCTCCTGACACGAAGTGCGACGGCGCATCCACATGCGTGCCCGTGTGAACACCCATATCCAGGCGCGTGACATTGCACGAGTCCCCGTCTGCCATGCTGGAAGTCCTGGTGAAGACGACACCTCCGTCGCCGGGCCAGACGGCCATGCCCGGGCGGATGGGCTGGGTTGCGTCAACGCGTATCAAAAGGGGGAGTTTCTCAGTAATCGTCGAGAAGCTTGCTCACGCGGAGCTTGAGCGACTCGGGGCAATGCGCCTCGGAGCCCTTGCGGCGGACCACTTTCCAGAGCGAAGCCTCGAACGCAAAGCGGTCGCAGCAGTGGCGGCATATCTGAAGGTGCTCCTCGACGTCTTCGATGGAGGCTTGCGCCCCTTCACGATCGAGGTAATCGTATAGAAGCGCCACCGCTTCGCCACAGGTCAGTTTTCTATGCCCCGACATAGCCCATTTCGCGCGCCTGCTCGTAGAGATGCTTCTGAAGGACTTTGCGCCCGCGATAAAGGCGGGAACGCACGGTCCCGATCGGGATGTTGAGGATGTCCGCGATCTCCTGATACGCGAAGCCCTCAACCGCGTTCATGACGACCACCAGCCGGAACTCCTCGGGCAGCCTGTCTATCGCCGCCATAATGTCGTTGTAGGCAAACTTGCTCAGAATCTGGGATTC
>JAGVUD010000279.1 GCA_019136435.1 Armatimonadota bacterium
AGACTGGACCCCGGCGGCTCTCCTTCTTTTGGCGGACTGTTCCGCCCGTCCGCCACGCGCAAAAAACCGGCCGGGGAGAACACCCCGCCGGGCAGCCAGAGGATGTTAGCACACCGCCCGAAACCCTGTCAACGGCTGCGAACGGTTTGGGTACTTCCTTCTGGAGTGTGTAAATTGGATTCGGCTCTTGTCTGCTGAATGGCTAAGCAGCCTGCACTGGCTGCTGTTTCCTCGCCCTCCTTCTCCTGAGTTCCCAGATGTCGCTGCCCGACCAACGGTCGTTGAGCCAGGCAAAGACACGATACACCGCGCGGTTGCACGCCTCCCGGTTGGCAAAAGCTCCGCAGCCGAACGTCTGACGCCTCAGTTCCCGGAACGCCCGCTCAATCGGGTTGCTTGTCCTCACATACTCCCGGTGCAGCTCCGGACAATCGAAGAACGCAAGCAGATGCCCAAGGTCCTCCTCAACCGACGCCACAACCCCAGGATACCGCAGCCGCCACAGCAGGCTCCACTCCCGGAACGCCGCCCTGGACGCCACACGATGCGGAGCCTGATACACAGCGCGAAGGCCCGCCACCACCGCCTTACGGTCGGACGCCTTCACCGCCTTACGCACGTTGCGCATCCGGTGGCTCCAGCACCACTGGTGCGGCACGTCACCGAACACCTCCTGAACCGCCTTCTTCAGACCCAGATGCTCATCCGAAATGATCAGCCGAAGGCTCTCCGGGCGCACACCACGCTCCTTCAGCCGCATCAGAAAACCGCGCCACGCAACCTCGTTCTCTACAGGCGCACGCTCAAAACCGAGCATCTCAACCCGGCCATCCGCGTCTACGGCCTTCGCCGCAAGAATACACACCCGGGTCGCATTCACTCCCACGATGTCCTTCGCCCACGCCGCATCCAGAAACAGATACTGGCACTCTCGCTTCAACTCACGCTCCCGCCACGCCTTCACCCGAGCGTCCAGCTCCGTCTGAACCTTCCGCAGTACACCCTCGGACGGACGGCAGCCCGTCACCGACTCCATCAGCCGGATCACCGCCGCACGCGACAAACCGCAACTGAACGCGCGCAATACCCAACCCTCCACCTCCGGTATCGCACGCCGGTCCCGCTCAAATACGCTCGGAACGTAGCCCTGACCCCGAAGCCGCGGAATCCTCACCGTGACCGTCGCGTACGACGTCTGAACCCTACGCTCCCGGTACCCGTTCCGGTAGTCCCGCCGGCCAGGGCCCCGCTCATACAGCCGGGCCCCAACCCGCGCCTCAACCTCAGACACCGCCAGTGCCTCAAGAAAAACCTTCATTAGTCCCGCCGATGCCTGGTCCAGATCCCCCCACAGCAGATGCTCCGGGTCCTCGATCTGCGACAGAACCTGTCGCATCACATCAACTGACGCTATACTCCTCATCGGGTGCTCCTCTCGACTGGTTTGCAGTCACAGACTCGTTCGAGACAAGAGCACCCTCCGCCTTTTTACACACCAGAAAACTACGCTACCCGGGCCGCATACCCGGCTCTTCTGGCCGCATACCCGGCTCTTCTGGCCGCATTTGCGGGAACAGGATCACGTCGCGCACGCTCTTCTGGCCGGTGAGCAGCATGGCCAGGCGGTCTATGCCCAGCCCCAGACCTACCGTGGGCGGCATGCCGTACTCCAGCGCGCGGATGAAATCCTCGTCCATCACGTGCGCCTCCTCGTCTCCGGCCGCCTTCGCGTCGAGCTGCGCCTGGAACCTCTCGCGCTGGTCCATGGGGTCGTTCAACTCGGAGAACGAATTCCCGAGTTCCAGCCCCGCCGCGAAAGCCTGGAAGCGCTGCACCATGCGCGGGTTGACCGGGTTCTTCTTCGAGAGCGGCGAAAGCTCGATCGGATACTCGTAGAGAAACACGGGGTTCGTGATGTGCGGGATGACACGCGTCTTCAGCACCTCGTCCACGATCTTGCCGAACCCGGTGATGCCCTCCACATCCACGTGCGCCTTCTCAGCCATCTCCCGCGCGGCCGCTTCATCGGGCGCGCCGGCGAAGTCAATACCGGCCCGTTCGCGTATCGCGTCGTACAGCTTCAACCTCGGCCATGGCGGAGTCAGGTCCAGTTCCTGGCCGAAGACCTCGATCTGCGTCTTTGTGTGCACGGCCATCGCCGCTTCTGAGACGATCTGTTCGATGACTTCCATGTGACGCGGGAAGTCCCGGTACGACTCGTACGCCTCCAGCATCGTGAACTCGGGGTTGTGGCGGGTGTCTATGCCTTCGTTGCGGAAGTTCTTGCCGATCTCGAACACCTTCTCGAACCCACCCACGACCAGACGCTTGAGATACAGCTCCGGGGCAATTCGAAGATACAGGTCCACGTCCAGCGCGTTGTGATGCGAGACGAACGGACGGGCGGTCGCGCCGCCATAGACCGGCTGCAGGATCGGGGTCTCGACTTCGATGTAGCCGAGCGCCGTCATCGTCCTTCGGACGGAGGCAAGAATGGCCGCCCGCTGTTCGAAGACCCTGCGCACCTCCGGATGCACGACGAGGTCAACGTAACGCTGGCGGTAGCGCGATTCGACATCCGTCAGATCGTACCAGTGATGCCCGTCCTTCTCCTTGCCGAGAGGCAGGGGACGGATCGCCTTCGAGAGCACCGTCAGCTCGCGGGCGTGAACGCTGATCTCGCCGGTGCGGGTGCGGAACACGAACCCTGTCACGCCGGCGAAGTCCCCGGTGTCGAGCATCCGGACCGCCTCGAACCCCTGGTCGCCCAGATCGTCCTTGCGGGCGTATATCTGCAGGCGGCCGGTCTGATCGGCAATGTGGAAGAACGCGGCCTTGCCCATGTCGCGCATGCTCAAAACCCGGCCCGCGACGGCGACGTCGCTGTTTTCCATCTCCGCGAAGCGGTCGTGAATCTCCTGAAGCGCGTGCGTGCGGTCGAACCGCTCCACCGTGAACGGGTCACGTCCCATCTCGCGCAGGCGCTCGAGCTTGGCAAGCCTGCTCTGAATCTGATCTGTGAGTGTGAGCTCTTCGTGCGGGTTCGAGGTCATCTGTTCTTTCCGGCTCAAAAAAACAAAAACCCCGCGGCTTGTTGGAGCCGCAGGGTTATCAGGGCAACCGGCCCGCATTATAGCCCGAGCCAGCCTACTTGTGTATATCCACAACCTCGTAGCGGGCCATTCCGGCCGGCACTCGCACTTCCACGATGTCGCCGACGCGGCTGCCCATCAGGGCAAGCCCCACGGGCGATTCGTTCGATATGGCGTCCTCGGCGGGGTTGGCCTCAACCGGGCCCACGAGCCTGTACTCCCACTCGTCCATGCTGCCGAGGTCCCTGACGCGCACAACCGAACCGACGCCGACATGATCCACCGGGATCCCGGCGTCGTCAATCACGCTGGAGTGGCGCAGGATCGCGGTCAGCTCGTCTATCCGGCCTTCGATAAATGCCTGTTCGTTCTTTGCGTCCTCGTACTCGGAGTTCTCCGAGAACTCGCCGAAGCTCTTCGACTCGCGAATGCGCTCGGCGACGCGCTTGCGGTCCACCGTTCTCAGGCGCTCCAGCTCCTCTTCGATCTTCTTCCGCCCCGAAGCAGAGAGAATGATGTCCATTTCCTGCTGCTGCTGATGTCTCATATCAAGCCTCTGTTGTGTGTATCGGTGCCAGGGAATCCCGAGCACGCACAGCAAGACACTCGCACAAGTTCGGCGCTCCCGGGACAATGCGCTTTCGCCGGTCACGCTTGCCATTGCGGAAGAGGGGAGAAAGTCCGGTGCCCCTCGCCCGCGGTGTTCCTATAGGCCAACAACAGCGCTTTGCGTGCAAAAGTTTCAGCAGCGCCCACTGATGCGCCGTTTGTTACAGACTTGACGAGGAATCTGGCAGAAATGTTCAACATGTGGGGGGAAAACTGGTATCGGTTTGCGTCTGCCTTGGCGGCGGCATTCGCGGGAGAAGCGCAACCGGGGGAGACAGACAGCGAAGGGCCGGAGCCCCGGATGGCCCCGGCCCTCGAGAGGGCCTCGTTCATGACCCTTTGAAGCTCTCTTATTCAACCCACAGGCCGAAGCCCGTGGGCTGCCTAACCAGTAAGCTTCGTGAAGGCTAAAAGTCAGCCCTCCGAATTACCTCGCAAGCAATAGTCCATAGGGCCATCACCTCCTGTGATAGATACTGACCCTATTGTAGTGGATGCGGGCGCGCCGGTCAAGGGATTTGCCGCATTGAGTCTGTCTATTTTGGGGAAGATGTCGCGCGATTCCGGCTCGCGCGACGGTGTCCGCGGGAGCTTTGCTCCCTCTGACAGCCGGCCGTCCAGCGAAAGGAGATGGCGGCCATCGGCGCGATCCCCCGCGTTGACACCCTGTTCCCGAAGCGGCTAACATTCGCACGCTCGACCGGGCCCCGGGGCGCGACAGCCTGCGGCGGCTCTTCCCGGCCGCGCGCGGCCGCTTTTTCACGCTTTGCGTGGCGGGGGATGCCGGAAACATTTCCCCACTCGCCGCGTTCTGATAACAGGTAACCCGCGGGAGGAACGTCTGCCTGCGAGCCCAAGACCAGCCCTGAACTATGCCAAAAGCCAAACCTCTCATAATCGTCGAGTCTCCAGCCAAGACCAGGACCCTGAAGAACTTCCTCGGCAACGCCTACGAAGTCCACGCGTCCATGGGACACGTGCGGGATCTGCCCAAGAGCCGCCTCGGGGTGGATGTCGAGAAAGACTTCGCTCCCACGTACCGCGTCATCCCCGAGCGCAAGAAGGTGGTGGATGAACTCAAGCGGGCGGCCGCCAAGACCCGCGAGGTGTACATCGCCTCCGACCCCGACCGCGAAGGCGAGGCAATCGCCTGGCATCTGGCCGAGGCGCTCAAGCTGGAGGGCGCGAAGCGGATTCAGTTCAACGAGATCACCCGGCAGGCCGTAACCGACGCGTTCAAGCACCCCCGCGAGATTGACACCATGCGGGTGAACGCGCAGCAGGCGCGCCGCGTTCTGGACCGGCTGGTCGGGTACAAGATCAGTCCGCTCCTCTGGAGCCGGGTCAAGCGCAACCTCAGCGCCGGACGCGTTCAGAGCGTGGCGGTGCGTCTTATCTGCGATCGTGAGCGCGAGATTCAGGCGTTCGTTCCGCAGGAATACTGGACGCTGATTGCGCGGCTGACGCCCTTCGATGAGGACTTCCCCTTCGAAGCGCGTCTTGTGCAGATAGACGGCGAGAAGGCCGAGATAACCAACGGCGATCAGGCGGAGGCCATCGTCCGGGATCTGGACAGCGCCGAATACCGCGTGCTGGACACGAAGCGCGCCGAGCGCCGCCGCAACGCGCCCGCTCCGTTCATCACCAGCACCATGCAGCAGGAAGCGTCGCGCAAGCTCGGCTTCGGCGCCTCGAAGACCATGCGCACGGCGCAGGACCTCTACGAAGGGATCGAACTCGGGTCAGAGGGCGCGGTCGGCCTGATCACATACCTGAGAACCGACTCGACGCGTGTGGCGCCGGAAGCGATTGCCGAGTGCCGCGACTATGTCATCAAGACCTACGGGCAGGACTATGTTCCGGCGCAGGCGCGTACCCATCGCAAGAGCAAGACCGCGCAGGACGCTCACGAGGCGATCCGTCCGACAAGCGTGGTGCGGACGCCGGAGTCGGTGCGGCAGTTCCTGAGCCCCGATCAGCTCAAGCTCTACAACCTGATCTGGCTGCGGTTTGTCGCCAGCCAGATGAGCGCCGCCGTTTACGATGTCGAGACGGTGAACATCGGCGCCGGGCGCTGCACCTTCCGGGCCACCGGGTCCACGGAGAAGTTCAAGGGCTTTCGAATCCTCTATACGGAGGGCACGGATGACGCTCCTGGCGATCTTGCGGATGAGGACCGGCCGCCGCTCCCCCGGCTCAGCGTTGACCAGTTGCTGAAGCTCCTGGAACTCGTGAAGGACCAGCATTTTACCGAACCGCCGCCGCGCTACACCGAGGCCACGCTTGTGCGCGCGCTCGAGGAGAACGGCATCGGCCGCCCGAGCACGTACGCCGCAATCATCTCGACCATCAAGGACCGGGGCTACGTCGAGATTCAGCAGCGGCGCTTCATCCCGACCGAGCTCGGCTTCGTTGTGACGGACCTGCTGGTCAAGCACTTTCCGCGCGTTCTGGACGTGCAGTTCACGGCGCAGGTGGAGTCAGAGCTTGACCAGGTTGAAAGCGGAAAGTTAGACTGGATAGCGCTTCTGCGCGAGTTCTACGGCCCCTTCGAGCAGGCGCTCGGCGAGGCGTCCGAAAAGATGGAGCGCGTCAAGGTCGAGCCGAAAGAGACGGACGAAGTCTGCCCGAACTGTGGCAGCAAGATGCTCTTGAGGGAGGGCAGGTTCGGCCCGTTTCTGGGCTGCAGCGCCTACCCCGAGTGCAAGACGATCGTGAGCGTTGATAAGCCGCAGGACGTGGGGGTAGCGTGCCCGGAGTGCAAGGAAGGCAGGATCCTTCAGCGCAAGTCGAGGAAAGGCAAGGTCTTCTACGGCTGCAGCCGCTATCCGGACTGCAAGTTCGTCGCGTGGGACAGGCCGGTCGCCGAGCCGTGCCCGAAATGCGGAGGGCTGATGGTCGAAAAGACCACCAAGGCTCGCGGGCCCCACGTCAGGTGCAGCGTTGAAGGGTGCGGTTTCTCGCGCGATGCCGAGCCGTCCGGGTAGTTCCGGCCCGCATGCCCACGGCGAGGGTCAAGCGCCGGGCGCCGTAACGGTCATCGGCGGGGGACTCGCGGGCTGTGAGGCCGCCTGGCAGCTTGCGGCGCGGGGCGTGCCGGCGCGCCTCTTCGAGATGAGGCCCGGCAAATCTACAGGCGCTCACTCCACCGCGCGCCTGGCCGAGCTTGTCTGCAGCAACTCCTTCAAGAGCGGGCTTCCCCACACGGCGAGCGGCGAACTGAAGCGTGAGATGCGCGTGCTCGGGTCGCTGATTCTCTCCTCGGCGGACGCCTCGGCCATCCCCGCCGGCGAAGCGCTTGCCGTTGACCGTGAACTGTTCGCGTGCGAGGTCGAGCGCAGGCTGGGGTCAGCGGCCGAAGTCGTACGCGAGGAGATCGTCCGCATTCCAGACGACGGGCCGGTGATTGTTGCGAGCGGGCCGCTGACCTCGGACGCGCTGGGCGCTGATATCGGCCGCCTGACGGGCTCGGAGCATCTCTACTTCTACGACGCGGTCGCCCCCATCATCGAGGCCGAGAGCCTCGACCCGGCCCGCTGTTTCGAGGCCTCGCGGTACGAAAAGGGCGAGCAGGCTTACATCAACTGCCCTCTCGACAGAGAGGAGTACGAGCGGATCTGGCAGGCGCTCTGCGAGGCCGAGACCGTGCCTGTGCGCGATTTCGAGGACCCGAAGTTCTTCGAGGGCTGCCTGCCGATTGAAGAGGTCGCGCGCAGGGGGCGTGATACGCTGAGATTCGGCCCGTGGAAGCCTGTGGGGCTGACGGATCCGGTCACGGGGCGGCGTCCCTACGCGGTGCTGCAGCTTCGGCGCGAAAATGCGGAGGGCTCCTGCTACAGCCTCGTTGCCTGCCAGAGCCGCCTGACCTGGCCCGAGCAGCGCCGCATCTTCCGGATGATTCCGGCGCTTGCTGAGGCGAACTTCCTCCGGCTGGGCGTCGTCCACCGCAACACCTACCTCGACTCGCCGCGCCTGCTCGATGCGTCGCTTTCGCTCAGGTCGCGTCCAGACGTGTACTTCGCAGGGCAGATCACGGGCGTTGAGGGATATCTCGAGTCCGCTGCGACCGGGCTGATCGCGGGGATCAACGCGGCGCGGGCGCTCGCCGGCGAGGCGCCCTTTGTGCCCCCTTCGGAGACCATGCTCGGAGCGCTCCTGCGGCATGTCGCTGAGAGCCAGTCTCCGTCGTTCGCTCCCATGAACGCCAGCTTCGGAATCCTGCCGCCTCTGGAAGGGCGCCACCGCAAGGCGGACAGGCGGCGGATGGCGTGCGAGCGGGCCTATGAAGCCATGCGGCTTGCCGCCGCCGAAGCCGGGCCGGCCACACACATGTAAGCCTCCTGGCGCCAGTGCGTTTGCAGCCGCGACAGGCGCGCTTACGCAAAAAAACTGATCAAGTCCGCCCGGCAGGCAGTTTTGGCACGATATTTGCACCTATCTTAGAAAGGAAAGGTGCGCGCGCGTTTGTACGGTGGCCCGTCGGGATCTGAGTAACGGGCCGCGGGCTGACGTCGCGCATCACGGGGAGGGACTAGCAATCTTGACCTGACTCGACGGGATCGGCCGGACGCTGTTTCTACACGACGGACGCTCCCCAGAAAAGTTCGGCCCGGCCTCGCACTCGACCACAAGGCCGGGCCGAACTGCGTACGGGACGGGGCGAAGGTTGTCAATGGGAGCGCCGTGTGCTATATTGGGTGCTGGTCTTGTTCGTTGCAGGTGTTGGCGAAGTGGGTCAGGGAACCCGCTTTTTTTATTGGTAGCGGTCGAAGGGGAAGTCCCCTTGCGCGTCCTCCGAAAGACCAGGGAGGGCGCGGCGTGCGCTGTTTTTGACTGAGCGATTACTGCCAATTTCAGGCCCTGCGTCACTGGCAACTCCGGTGTTGCACAAACTGAAGAGCCGCTCTTTTGCCGACCCGTGCGGACTCCGTAACGGGTCGCTTCTGTTACTTGGGCCCGGGCGGCCTGGATTTGGCGGCAGGGGCTGGCGTCTTGCGAATGCGGGACGTCGGCTGCAGTTGAAGATATATGGAGATGAGGCTGTGAACGAGGAGTTCCTGGACGCACTCCACCAGTTGGAAAAAGAAAAAGAGATTCCGACCGAACTGCTGATGGAAACCATCGAGCAGGCACTCGTGCACGCCTACAAGAAGCACTACGCGACAGCCGACGAGGTGCGTGTGCGGGTGGACGTTTCGCGGTCGGGCTTCAAGGTGTTCTGCCAGAAGACCGTTGTCGAGGAAGAGGAAGTCGAGAATCCTCACGAGCAGATCGTTCTGGCGGAGGCGAGGGCGCACAAGCCTGACGCCGTGGTGGGCGACATCATCGAGTTCGAGGTGACCCCCGAGAACTTCGGCCGCATCGCCGCGCAGACCGCCAAGCAGGTTGTGGTGCAGCGGCTGCGCGATGCCGAACGGGATCAGGTCTTCGATGAGTTCGAGCAGCGGCTGGGCGAGGTCGCGACGGGTGTCGTGCAGCGCAGCGAGCAGCGCAGCGTCGTTGTCAGTCTGGGCAAGGTTGACGCGGTGCTTCCGCCTGCCGAGCAGGTCCCGACCGAGCCTTACGAGTTCAACGACCGGCTGAAGGTGTATGTGCTGGATGTCCGCAGAACAGCGCGCGGCCCGCAGGTGGTTGTGTCCCGCACGCACCCGAATCTGATACGGGGGCTGTTCGAGATGGAGGTCCCCGAGATTTCCGAGGGCATCGTCGAGATTCAGTCCATCGCACGGGATCCGGGCCAGCGCTCCAAAATCGCCGTTTCCTCGTCCGACGAGCGGGTGGACCCGGTGGGAGCGTGCGTGGGGCATCGGGGCTCGCGTGTGCAGTCCGTGGTGAACGAACTGTACGACGAGAAGGTGGACATCGTTCGCTGGAGCCCGGAGATCTCCAGGTTTATTGCCGAGGCTCTCAGCCCCGCAAAGCCGTCCAATGTTACCATTGACGAGCCCAACAAGACCGCGCTGGTGACAATGCCCGACACGCAGCTTTCGCTGGCGATTGGCAAGTCGGGGCAGAACGTGAGGCTGGCGGCCAGGCTGACAGGTTGGCGCATTGACATTAAGCCCGAGTCCGCCGACCGGGATCAGGTGATGGGCAACCGCGGCTCGATGGGCTCGCACGCGGCCGTGGGGGATGCATCCCCGGCCGCCGAGGATGCCGCCCCGGCCGGGGATGCCGCGCCGGTGGCTGAACAGGCTGCAGCGCCTGAAGCGCCTGAAGCGCCTGAAGCGCCGGAAGCTGTCGCGGAAAACGAGGCGGGCCCTTAGCCCGTTTCGGGTTTGAAGACGAGTATTAGAAGCTGTGCCGGGTGCAGGCGTTCCGGGGAGAAGAGCGGGTTTGTCCGCGTTGTGAGAAGCCCCGGAGGGCTGGTGGGCCTGGACCCGACAGGCAGAGCCCCCGGCCGGGGGGCGTATGTGTGCCGGAGCGAAGAGTGCCTGAAGAAGGCGCTCAAGGGCTCCAGGCTGTCCAGAGCGCTGAGGGTGAATGTTCCGGAGGCACTGCTGGAAGAACTGAGACAGGCCGTGCAGGCCAGCGGCGGCGGATGACTCGCAGGAGCATTCGCGGCGTACCTTATAATGCAGGGTGCGACATGTAGGTCATAACTAAAAGTCCTTTCACAGGTTCAGGAGGAGAGCACGCGTGAGTGCTACCCGCGTTTACGAATTAGCAAAAGAGCTGGGTCTTCAGCCCGCCGACCTGGTGGCGACGCTCCACGATCTGGGGGTCGAAGTCGCCAGCCATTCGAGTTCGATTGACCAGAGCACGGTGGATACCGTCCGCGAGCTTCTCGCAAAGGAGCCCGATGGCGGCGGCAAGGTGGTGGAGGTGCCGCAACAGGTTGTTGTGCGCGACCTCGCCGAGCTGCTGAGTGTTGATCCGGCTGAAGTGCAGAAAGCCCTGATCGGGCTGGGTGTGCTGGCCTCACTGACCCAGACCATCAGCTTCGAACAGGCCCGGAAGGTGGGCGAGCAGCTTGGCCAGACGGTCAAGCTCGGAACAGGCAAGCCCGCCGCCAAACCCCGCCCGCGCCCGAAGCCCCAGCAGCGTGGAACCTGGGAGCGCCCTCCCGTGGTGACGGTGCTCGGCCACGTGGACCACGGCAAGACCTCTCTTCTCGACTGCGTCCGGAATACGAGCGTCACCGAAGGCGAGTACGGCGGGATCACCCAGCATATCGGCGCCTATCAGGTGAAGCGGGCGGACAAGCTCATCACGTTTATTGACACCCCAGGCCACGCCGCGTTCACGGCAATGCGCGCACGCGGCGCTCAGGTGACAGACATCGCGGTGCTGGTTGTGGCGGCGGACGACGGGGTTATGCCCCAGACGCGCGAAGCGATTGACCACGCACGCGCGGCCGGAGTGCCCATCATTGTGGCGCTCAACAAGATTGACAAGGCCGACGCGAACCCCGAACGCGTGAAGCAGCAGCTTGCGGAGGCAGAACTGGTTCCGGAGGAGTGGGGCGGCGACACTATGGTGATTCCCGTCTCGGCCACCGAGCGCACGGGCATTGAGGACCTG
>JAGVUD010000517.1 GCA_019136435.1 Armatimonadota bacterium
GCACCGAGCGCTTCCCGAAGCCGCTTCGCGTCACGCTGGGCGACCGCATTGACGAGAAGTTGCTGGACATGCTGGAAATCGGCGTACGCGCCCGGTACACCCGGCGGCCCACGCAACTGCTGCGGGAGCTGAACACGGAGCTGGCCGTGCTGCGCTATCTGACGCGGCTTGCGCACGACAGGGGTTGCCTTGGCGTGCGCCAGTATGAGTATGCGTCGCGCGCGATTGAGGACATCGGCCGCCAGGTCGGCGGCTGGCTGAAACAGACAAGGCAAAGTGAAGACGCACAAGAACCTGTATCCGCAAGTCTGGGCGTTTGAGAACCTGCTTGCGGCGGCAAAGAAGGCGCAGCGCGGCAAGCGGCGCGAGCCGGACGTATACGCATTCAACGCGGAGCTTGAGCGCAACCTGCTGGAGCTGCAGGCCGAGCTGCGGGACCGCACCTGGCAGCCGGGAGTTTACCGCGACTTCTACGTCTATGAGCCGAAGAAGCGGCTTGTCTCGGCGGCGCCCTACCGCGACCGCGTTGTGCACCACGCCCTCTGCCGGGTGCTGGAGCCGGTCTGGGAGCGGATGTTCATCTTCGACTCCTACGCCTGCCGTGTGGGCAAGGGCACGCACAAAGCCGCGGACCGCTACACGCAGTTCAGCCGGAAGGCGGCTTACGTGCTGAAGTGCGACATCCGGAAGTATTTCGAGCATGTGGATCATGCCATTCTGCTGGACGAGATCGGGCGCTATGTGCCGGACGGCGGCGTGCTGTGGCTGGTGAAGACGATCCTGAATTCGAACGATGCGCGCCCCGCGGCGAAACCTGGCAGGGGCATTCCCATCGGCAACCTCACGAGCCAGTTCTTCGCCAACGTCTATCTCAACAGGTTCGACCACTGGGTGAAGGAGGAACTGCAGGCGCGGTTCTACATCCGCTACGTGGACGACTTCGTTCTGCTGTCGGCCGACAAATCGGTGCTGCATGCCTGGCTGACGGCCATCGAAGAGAAGCTCGCCGGGCGGGGCCTAACGGTTCATCCGGCCAAGCGCAATGTCTTCCCGGTGAGCGAGGGCTGCGACTTCATGGGCTATCGCATCTGGCCCTCCCACCGGCGCCTGCGGCCGAAAACGGGCTATCACGGGCGGCGGAAGCTGCGGCGGCTGGCGCGGCGCTACGCCGGTGGCGAGGTTTCGCTTGCGCGTGTGCGGTCGTCGGTGGCGGCGTGGCTCGGGCATGTGAAGCACGCGGACACGCGGGGGCTGCGGCGCGCCGTGCTTGGCGGCGTGCCCTTCGCGCGCAGTCCGCGGCCCTCCGGCGTGATGTTTCGGGATTTCGAATTCCGCCATGCTGAGGGACGTGGAGGACCAGAAATCCCGAAACAACGGGGCTCCGCGTTTCCCTCTGTTTTCCGCGCTTCCGCGATTCAGGACAGCGGCGTGGGACATGGGTATATCGGAATCGCTGAGACGCAAAAAGGGATGACGGCGCTGAATTCCGGATTCAGCGTTTCAACGGGCTTCATCCGTTCAGCGCTTCTGGACGGTGGCCCGGGACACGGGTGTAGGAGGGTCCCGGGATGAAGCTCAGAGTTTACCTGGATACGTCCGTGATCAGCGCTTATTTTGACGACAGAGCTCCGGACAGAATGGCCGAGACGCGGGCATTCTGGTCGAAGCTGCCGCAGTTCGAGGTCTCGACCTCCGCGCTGGTGCGCGAAGAGATCGAGCGAACCCCGGACGCCCGGCGGCGCGCCGCGATGCTGCGGCTGCTCGATGAGACCGGCGACGCGGACGTCACGCCTGAGGCGCACGAACTGGCGCGTGCATACGTCCGCCGGGGGCTGTTCACCGCTGCCATGTACGGCGATGCTCTGCATCTGGCTGTGTCGGTGCTCACACGCCACGATGTGCTGGTATCATGGAATTTCAGACACCTCGTCAACAGGCGCAAACGCGCGGAGGTGACGGAGGCGAACGTCGCTTTGGACTTGCCGGCGATAGAGATACTCTCGCCGCCGGAGTTGTGAGACAGGGAACAATGAGACACTTCGACTATGAGCGTGTGGCCCGCGAGGCGGGAATACCGGAGGTGGACGTGGGCGAGATTGTGCAGGCGATGCGCCGGGAGTTCGCGGGCGACGACATGCTGGCGGAACTCCACGTTCTTCGTGCGTGCCTTGCTGTGCGGGACCGCAGGGTGACGCTGGCGGACGTGCTGGGGCGTCGAGCGGCATAGCAGATGTGGGA
>JAGVUD010000352.1 GCA_019136435.1 Armatimonadota bacterium
TGGGACCAGATGGGCGTAATTACCGTCGTCACACCTTGAGCATCGGGGGGACCGGGCTGGCGGCTGCGCTGGACGGGCGCGAGGCCCGGAGCACAGCCCCTTGTGAGCGTTTCTGCCGCAGTGTTCCCGCAGCTTCTTGACACCAGCCGGGCGGCGCGCAATACTTCGACCGTGCGCTCCGCCTTGGCGTTCGCTTCGGAGCCGCAAAGGGAGGAACTACGAATGAAGAAGCTGCTGCTTGCGTTTGTGTTGCTTGCGCTCGTTCTGCCTGTTCAGGGCTCCTATGTGGTCCGCGTCTCGCACCTTCAGTACTTCCCGGCCCCGCCGAACCCCATCAAGGTGGCCGGCCGCGTCATGTCCGCCTCGCCCCTGAAGCTGAACGACGGCAGCGGCGAGATCACGGTCGTGGGAGCCACGGCGGCTGTGTCCGACTTCCTCGTCGTTACGGGCGACTGGGATGGCAGCGTGCTGACGGTGACTGGGGAGGTGACGAACTACGCCGGCCCTGCGGCGACCGAGATGGTCTACATCCCTGCGGGTTCTTTCCTGATGGGCAATAACAGCAGCGAGGGCTATTCGTATCCAGACGAGCTTCCCCAGCATTCTGTGTATCTCTCGGGTTACTGGATCGGCAAGTATGAGGTAACGCGGGGCGAGTATCGGCGGTTCATGGAGGCGGGCGGCTACAGCAGCCCTGCGTACTGGACGAGTGCCGGGTGGAGTTGGAAGGTGTCGAACAGCCGGACGGAGCCGCGCTACTGGGCTGCGGATCAGGACTGGTATGGCGGCGATCCATTTGTGCAGACGGACTCTCACCCGGTTGTGGGTGTGTCGTATTATGAGGCGGCGGCGTACTGCAACTGGGCCGGGGGCCATCTTCCAACGGAGGCTCAGTGGGAGAAGGCGGCGCGTTGGACGGGGAGTTATCCGCACGTGTATCCGTGGGCGAACATCTGGGACGCTGAGAAGTGCAACAACTGGTATGACACGAACCCGGCGGGGGGTGGCGACCAGCGGTATCAGACGGCTCCTGTCGGGAGTTACCCGCTGGGTGCGAGTCCGTATGGCCTTCAGGACATGGCTGGGAACGCTTGGGAGTGGTGCCGGGACTGGTACAGCAGCAGCTACTATTCTGTGAGCCCTACCACGGATCCTCCGGGGCCATCGAGCGGCAGCTATCGGGTTCTGCGCGGCGGTGGCTGGGACTCCTACGACGACTACTACCGCAGCGCCTACCGCGGCGCCTACTTCCTCCCGGCCTACTGGTACGACTACTTCGGGTTCCGGTTGGTGCGCTCCGAGGGCTGAGTCCGCGGGTACCCTTGGGTGTTTCGGGGTTTTCTGGCGTTGGAGCCAGGCGTCGTGGGTGATTCGGAAGTTTCAGGGCCCAACCCTCAAATGCGAAACACCATCAAACAACAACGCTGATCGCGCGTGAGATGCCTCACGCGCGGGTCGTTCTCCCGGGCCATGTGTCCCCCTTGCGGCCTGTCGGGACCAACGTCCCCGGAGAATGTCGGGGGGGTGCGCAATCGCACCCCCCCATCGTTACAACAGACGGGTGACAGAATCTCAGACCAACAACACTGTTGTCGGTCTGAACTTGACACCCCCGCCGCGGATGCCGTACCCTGAACACGGCACTTTGCCTGAGAACCCTGAGTACCGCGTGCTCCACGCCGGCGCAAGTGCCACAAGGAAGGTCATCGTGAATCGTCAGACAGCCCTGGTCCTGTTCTTCGCCGTCCTGTTCGCGTCTCTCGCGATTGTGGCATCAGCCGTTGTGGAACCCGTCAGCCCGGACGAGGCCGCGGCATGGCTGCGCTACACCGTCCCGCTGCCTAAAACCATCACCATCGGTTCCGCGGTCACTGTCGCTCCCGCGCAGATCGCCATCGTGCCGGCGGCTTCAACAGACATCGTTGCGCTCCAGGCCAGCAAAGAGCTTCGTGAGACGCTGCACCTTGCCGAAAACGCGCCGAACCCGCCGTCGCCCGCTTTCACCATCACTCTCGTCCTTGGCGGGGAAGAGTCGCAGCCCCTCGAGGCGCTCAAGAACTCCGAGCAGGCATCGAAGATCACTGTCGAGCCGGGCAATGCGGGCTTGCGAATCATCGCGCTGCAGCCGCGCGGGCTCTACTACGGGGTCAAGACGCTTCAGCAGCTTATCGCGCCGTATGCGTCCGAAACTGCCGCCCGCATTCCACTCATCGAGATGACCGACTGGCCGGAC
>JAGVUD010000506.1 GCA_019136435.1 Armatimonadota bacterium
GACGAATCACGCTCTTCACTTGCTCTGAGAACGGCACGCATCCGGTGTGCTGCATCGGCGAGCATGACTCGGTTTTCGTCGGTCGAGGACCAGAGAATTTCCGGCTGTCGAACGAAACAGATCAGCAACGCCGGGCACCCGGCACCAACTCAAGAAAAAGACCAAGAGCACACCACGCGCAACGCCCCGGCGTTGCGCTGTATCGACTGGTTCGGTGCCATGGGCATGGACTCACGATCCGGACTCCGAATACTGGAACCCTGCCGGAAAGTCTCGGGACGAGGCGATCTGGGAGGGCAAGCGACGCGGCTATCGTAAATTCTGGATCGCGCAGTGCCGGAAGATGACGGCCGATGAGCAAGAGGAGTACGACGGAACATGGATCGTGGACCCGACTACTCACGAAACAATCACACCGAACAAGCGGATATGACATCATGGCCACGATTCCGAATGCACACGCAGGGTACTGGCAGCGGCGGAAGCGGGCGGCATCGGAGCGCGGGCGGCGCATGGTGAAGGCGCGCTGGGCCAAGGAGAAGGCGGAGCGACTGGCCACCCCGCCGGACGTCGACGCCGACACGGTGCGCTGGCGCGAACTGCACGACCGGATGGGCAGGCTGATCCTCGCCGGCACACACGCGAGCCTCGGACACGTGGAGGTCCGCCACTCCACGCGCCGGACCAACGGATACGAACTCTGGATCGAGGGCCGGTTGGTAGCCCGGGCGGGAAAACGCAAGATCATGGAGGAACTGCTGTGAGAGAGACCGAGATCGAGGCGCTGCGGCGCCGCGTGGAGGAGCTAGAACGGCTCGTGCGACCACTGCGCGCGGCGCGGACGGCGGCCCGCCACGGAGACGACGCGGTGCTGGCCGGGCTGGCCGACACGGTGGGCGTGGACATCGCCCGACTGCAGGGCGATGAGCGCACGCGCACGGTGACGGCGGCCCGCCGCGTGGTTGCTCGGATACTACGCGAGGCGGGCTGGAGCATAGGGCGCACCGCCCGGGCGCTGCGCAAGGACCACAAGACCGTGAGCGAGATGAGAGGAAAATGAACGTTTCCCCGGTGTTTTCCCCGGGGGAAACGCGGGAAAGATGGTGATGTGGTAGGGCGGGGAATGGAACGGAGCCTGCTATGACGCAGGCCGCCACCCAACCCGAGCAGCTGCCGCTATTCGCCGAGATCGGCGTGGCGGAGCTGCCGGCCGGCATGGCGGACCTGACCGCCAAGGAAACCCGGTTCGTGCTCGCCTACCTGCGCACCGGCCTCGCGAGCACCGCGGCCCGCGAGGCCGGCTACGCGGACCCGGAGGCCGACGCCGCCAAGATCCGCCGGCGCCCGGCCGTGGCCCGCATCCTCAACGCCTCGGCCACGAGCGCCGCGGGCAACGCGAGCGGGCTGGCCAAGCGCGTCTGGGAACGCAGCCAAGCCTACCACGACGAGCTGCAACAGATCCGCCCGAAGATCGCGGCGATGCGCGCCGCGGGCCTGCCGACACCGTGCTGCGACGAGGACAACTGCCGGAGCGAATACAAGACGCGGCTGGCCTTCCTCGAGCAGCGCGAGCGCTTCCTCGTGGAGACGACCACGAAGCAGGACCAGCTGCTGGCGACGCTCCACAGCAAGATTGAACTCCAAGTTTCCGGTACAATCGACCACGCGCACACGCACGTGATCCTGACCGGACAGAAGATGGCAGAACTGGTGGCGGCGCGACGGGAGGCGCTGGCATACCGTGGCGATTGACCCGATCCTCGCCACCCCGGCGGGCTTCGCCGCGGGCATCCTCGGGCTGAGCCTGTACCCGTGGCAGGTGCGCGCGTTGACCGACCTCGAGAAACCGGGGATGGTCTCGGTGCGCTGCTGCAATGAGGCAGGCAAGACGACCTACCTCGCCGCCCCCGCGATCCTGTGGGTGATGGCCTGCTTTGCCGGCGCCACCGTGGTGATCACCTCGGGCAGCTGGCGGCAGGTCAAGGAGCAGCTTTTCCCCGCGATCCAACGCTTTGCCCCGGCGCTGCCGGGCTGGCAGATCCACGACACGCGCATCGTGGCGCCCAACGGCAGCCGCTGCGTGGGCTTCTCGACCGACGACCCGGGCTTGTTCGAGGGATTCCACGTCGGCCCCGGCGGGCACCAGGAAGCGCCGCTGCTGATCATCGTCGACGAGGCCAAGAGCGTGGCCGAAGGAATCTTCCAGGCCATCGACCGCTGCCGGCCG
>JAGVUD010000234.1 GCA_019136435.1 Armatimonadota bacterium
CTTCGCCCCGGCGCCAGCGCGGCAAAAGCCCGAGTAGTCGAACCCGTGGAACATGTCGCGCACCACTTCGTACTTCTCGAGCATCACGGCCACGGCTTCGCTCACGTCCGGCACGGGGTCTCCCTTGCCGCCGGACTCGGTGTAGGTCTTCAGCGCCTTCTTCAACTCCTCGGCCACGCCAAGGTAGTCCACCACCAGCCCGCCCTCTTTGTCCTTGTAGACCCTGTTCACGCGCGCAATCGCCTGCATCAGCCCGTGCCCGCGCATCGGCTTGTCGAGATACATGGTGTGCAGCGGCGGAACGTCGAAGCCGGTCAGCCACATGTCCCGCACTATCGCCAGCCTGAAGCTGCTCTCCGGGTCTTTGAAGCGGACGGCGAGCCTGCTGCGGCGTTCGCCCGTGCGGATATGCCGCTGCCACTCGGGCGGGTCCATCGCCGAGCCCGTCATCACGACCTTCAGGAACCCCTGCCCGTCCTCGTCGGAAGCCCACTCCGGCCGCAGCCGCACCAGCGCGTTGTAGAGGTCCACGCAGATGCGCCGGCTCATGCAGACGATCATCCCCTTGCCGTCCATCGCATCCAGCCGCTGCTCGAAGTGGCGAACCAGATCCCCGGCCAGAAGCCCGATCCGCTTCTCCGTGCCGACCATCGCCTCCAGCCGGGCCCACTTGCTCTTGAGCTTCTCCTTCTGCGAGACTTCCGCGCCTTCCGTGACCTCCTCGAAGTCCGTGTCTATGTGCGGGCGCTCATCCTCTTTCAGCTCCAGCCTCGCCAGACGCCCTTCGTAGTAGATCGGCACCGTCGCGTGGTCTTCCACGGCCCGCTGGATGTCGTAGATGCTGATGTACTCGCCAAAGACATGGCGCGTGTCTTTGTCCGCAAGCTCCAGCGGAGTGCCGGTGAAGGCGAGGAATGAGGCGTTCGGCAGGGCGTCGCGCATGTGCCGCGCGAAGCCGTCTATGAAGTCGTACTGGCTGCGGTGCGCCTCGTCGGCGATGACGACGATGTTGCGCCTCTCGGACAGGGCAGGCAGCTTCTCGCCCGGCTCGGCGAAGAACTTCTGCACAGTCGTGAAGACGACCCCGCCCGATGCCACCCGCAGCAGGCCGCGCAGGTGGTCGCGGCTGCGGGCCTGAACCGGCGTCTGGCGCAGCAGGGCGGCGCACGACGAGAACGTGCCGAAGAGCTGCTCGTCCAGGTCGTTGCGGTCGGTGATGACGACGATGGTGGGGTTCTCCATGGCCGGGTGCTCGATGATCTTGCCGGCGTAGAAGAGCATGGCCAGGCTCTTGCCCGACCCTTGAGTGTGCCACACCACGCCCACCTTGCGGTCCCCGCCGGGAGACGCCGCCTGCAGAGTCTGATCCACGGCGGCGTTCACGGCGCAGTACTGGTGATAGGCGGCCATCTTCTTCGCGACGGACGCGCCCTGAGACTCGAACGCCACGAAGTTCCGCGCCAGGTCGAGCAGGCGGTGCGGGGCGAAAGCCCCCTGCAGCAGCACCTGAAGCTCGGGAAGCAGGTCGTCGGCGATCTTCCGGCCGTCGATGGTGCGCCACGGGCTGAAGCGCGGCCAGTCCGCCGTCAGCGTGCCCATCTTCGCTTCCAGCCCGTCGGAGGCGACAAGCGCCTCGTTGAATGCGAAGAGCGACGGGATCTCGTGCTTGTAGGTCTGAAGCTGCTGGAAGGCCTTCTTCGCGGTCGCGGACGCGTCGGCAAGGTTCTTCAGTTCGAGCACGGCGACGGGCAGGCCGTTCAGAAAGATGACGATGTCCGCGCGGCGCAGCTTGTCGCCCTCCTGCACGGTGAACTGGTTGACGGCGAGCCAGTCGTTGGCGGCGGGGTTTGCGAAGTCCGCCAGCCACACCTTCAGCCCGGCGATGCTGCCGTCCTTGCGCCGTGTCTCCACGTCCACGCCGTCTCGAAAAGACGCATGGAACGCGCGGTTGTTCTCGACGAGCGAGGGGCTGGGCGGGACGGTGACCTTGCGGAAGGCGTCGGCCAGCGCGGACTCGGGCGCGTCCGGGTTGATGCGCGCCAGGGCGTCCCGCAGCCTCGGGCGCAGGATGACGTCCTGAAAGCTCTCGCGCAGGTCGGCGGTGGAGCCGGGCTCGATCTCCGGCCCGAACAGCACCTGGTATCCCAGACCGCGCAGGAAGTCGAGCGCGCCGGACTCGACGGTGTATTCGTTGATGAAGCTCATGGGCCGCCTCGCGAC
>JAGVUD010000282.1 GCA_019136435.1 Armatimonadota bacterium
TGGCGGCTGGCGCCCGAGGCGGAACTGACACAGATGCCCGCGGACGAGTCCGCCTCGCCGGAGGCTCAGGCCGCATCGGACGAGCTTGCGCGGCAGGTGCGCGCGGCGATCGCGTCGCTGCCCCCAAACCAGCGGATGGCCGTCGTGCTTCAGCGGTACGAGGAACTCTCCTACAAGCAGATCGCCGCCGTGCTCAACACGAGCGTCCCGGCGGTGGAATCACTGCTCTTCCGGGCGAAAGACGCTCTCAGGCGGGCGCTGTCCGGCTATGTCGAAGCGGCGGAGCACCCGGCGGGCGGCAAGAAAGACTAAAGAAAAACGCGGGCGCGCCGCAAGTTTCGGGGGGCCCGTGACGTTACAGATAGTGAGAGACGCGGAAATGAACTGCAAATCTGCGAGAAAACTTATCCCGGCGCACATTGATGGCGAGCTTGACAGCCAGAAGACCGAGCTTCTGCGGAGTCATCTGGAATCGTGCAACTCGTGCCGGGGACTGAGCCAGTCTCTGCGGCGCGCATCGGATGCGCTCGGGGTTGTCCCCGAGATAGCACCTGCGTTCACGATGGCCGACATCCGTGAACGCGCAAGCCTTCGCAGCCAGAGCCCGCTGATGTCGCTCTTTCCTCCCGTTTCGAGGCTGGCGGCAACGGCAATGGCAATCGCCGCGGTTGCCGGCGGCAGCGTCTCGGGCGTCTATTACGGCGCCGGGAGCGCTGCCCGTCAGCCAGCTCTGACCGTGTCCGCCGACACCGTTGCGACGTCACTTGGACTCGATGCTTTTGACAGCGGGCTGGCCGAGGCGTTGCATATTAGTGACGCCGGGCTGGAAACCGAAGGGCAGGTGACGCAATGAACGCCACTCGATGGGTTGCAGGCGCACTTGTGCTCGCCATCCTGGCGGCGGCATCGTTCGGGGTATCGGCGGCGATCACTTCCCGCCGTGCCGCCGATGGCGTGCCCCCGGCCGAGTGCCGCTGCAATACGGCGCTGATGAGCTTTCTCGATCTCACGCCCGAGCAGCAGAAGCGCATCGCGCCCGTATGCGAGGACTACTGCAGGCAGCAGTTGGCCGACCGCGGGGACTTGCAGGAAGCCCGCGCGAGGCTGATGGACGCGCTCAGACAGCCCCGGCCTGACCGGGAAGACATTGACGCGGCGCTGGAAGACGTCGGACGGGTTCAGTCCCGCATACAGCGCGGCGCCGCGGAGTACTTGCTGAATATCAAGCCCGTGCTTTCGGAGGCACAGCAGGCGAAGCTGTTCGATACGGTCGGACAGCGGTTCTGCCAGCAGGGCGCCTGCGGCGGCATGGGGCGATTCGGCGGAGGACAGGGACACGGTGGGGGTCCCGGATGGATGAGACATCTCAAGTAAAGGACATATCAACCAATGAGCAAGAAGACTCTTATCTACGCACTGGTATTGCTGGTCGCTCTCAGCGCCGTCGCGGCGATGGCGCAGGGGCGCGCTGGAAAGCAGCAGCAGGGACCGCCTGCCGGCGCGCCGCTCGCCTGCCAGACGGCGCTCGGGCTTTCGCAGGCCCAGATTGACCAGATCGCGGGCATTCGCAATGCCTGCATGAATGACACGGCGGACCTTCGGGCCGATCTCCAGGCCCGCATGAGAGAGATAGCCCAGCTTCAGGCGCAGCCCCACCCGAACGTGGCGCTGATCAACCAGAAGACGGCTGAGGCCAACCAGATCCGCGCGCAGGTTTCCGAGCGGTGCGCCGGCGCGCAGGCTGCGGTTCAGAACGTGCTCACGCCGGAACAGCGCGCCAAGTGCGCCCAGTATGGCTGTGGCGCCGGCGCCGGGATCGGCGGACCCGCCCTGGGGCGCGGTCCCTGCGGCGCGGGGCTCGGCCAGGGCGCGGGAGCCTGCATCGCCGGCCAGGGCATGGGCAAAGGCCCCTGCTGCGCCGGAATGGCCCAGGGTAAGGGCAAAGGCGCCTGCGGAGCCGGACAGGGCATGGGCCGCGGCCCATGCGGAGCTGGACAGGGCGCTGGCCGCCAGGCTCGCTAGATTCCGATCGTTTCGTGAAACTTCCGGCCGGGCCGTGGGTTACGCACCCCGGCCCGGCCTTTTCCTTGCCTGGCCTCCGCGGCCTGCGCCTGCATCCATCAGCCTGCGGGAAGCAGGAAATCTGCGTCACGCAGGGTAACAAGCCAGAACAATCCCTGTGATTGGAGAGTGAGCTCTATGCGCCTGTTCATCGCCGCT
>JAGVUD010000393.1 GCA_019136435.1 Armatimonadota bacterium
GGGCATTGCGCGGGACAGAGCGAGCGCGAACTCGTAGCGAGTCATCGCGCGCTTGCCGCCGAACGTGCCGTCCGGGTACCCGATGATGATACCCTTCTCCTGCAGCTGGCTCACCGCCTCGTAGGCCCAGTGGTCAACGGGAACGTCCGCGAACGGACCCTGAGCGAAGCTCGGGGCCGCCATCGCGAGGACGACCGCAACCAGGCCAACGAACATAGCCTTTCTGCTCATTGCGTTTTCCTCCTCAGGAGTATAAGTGCGCACCCGGAGGATGGTGTGGAGGCAAACCCTGCAGGGGAAGAAGGCATTCCGGAGTATCCATGTTCCCTCCGTCTCGCCCAGCGTCCCCGCCGGAATCCCGCGCACCATCCATGTGCGCTGGGCGCCGCACAAACCGGAAAGGTTCGTGCCGGACATCCTGTGAACGTAGTCTAGCACGGCCGGCCCCGTCTGTCAACCCAAACCGGCTGTCGCCCCCCATGCAGAAAGGGGCCCCGGACTCCTTCCGAGGAAGGGAATCCGGGACCCCTGAGAGCTGTCATGCCCGGGCGCTGCCGTTCAACTGCTTGCGCAGCGGTTCAGCAGACCTCTGAGCAATCTAGAAGTCCATGGACACCTGAGCCACGGCCACGTCACCCTTGTAGCTGTTGCCGTAGGGGTTGTAGCTGGCATCCTTGTCCTTGAACTCAACGATCTGATAGAGCAGGCGCAGCTTAGCATTGTCGCTCACCAGATGGTTGTAGCTCAGAGTGTAGTAGGTCTCCATCGGGTCGCCGCCCGAACCGGCCGGCTTCCACTTGACCCACTCGCCCTCGAGGCCGATTGCGCCCCTGGCGCCGATGGCCATGTTGATCGCGCCCTTATACTGCTCGATCTTCCAGCCGTCCGGCCAGGAGTACGTGTCGCCATCAACACCGACGATCTCGCCGTCGCTCTCCTGAATGTCATACCAGGCGCCATTCGCGGAGAAGCTCCAGCGATCGCCAGCCGCCCACTTCATGCCAACGCTCGGGCCCTTGATGTTGACAGGGTTCTGCCAGCGGCCGAGCCTGTCCCAATCGCCAGGCGCGGAGAAGTTCGGGGCGATGTCCTTGTAGTTGGCCCAGAGGCCCAGGCTGCCCAGATTGCCGCACAGTCCGGCCTCCCAGGCATCGTTGTCCTCGTCCATATCAGGCCAGCCATCGGCGCCCTTGGAATCGCTGACGGTGTAAGCGCCGGTCATCTTCCAGCTTCCGATCGGAAGCTCGATGTCACCGCCGTACACGTCGGCGCGATCGTAGTACACCGAGTTCGAGTTGTCGGCGCCGGCCGATATCCAGTTCGCGCCGAGCTTCATGCTGCCCAGGTTGAACGCCGCGCGGGCGCCAATGCTCTGCGTCACAGGGTAGCCCGACTCGTCGGAGTCACGGCTCGGAATCATTCCGATGGACGTCGAGACTTCGTCCGTCATCCAGCCGAACGGAGCGGCGACAGGGGACCGGGACGTGAGCGTGTACGCCCCGCCGTTGCCGTTGTTCTTACCGGCGAAGGCGAGAATGTCCACCGAGCCCCAGTTCCACGCGCCCTTGATACCGTCAACGTAGTAGTTGCCGTCATCCGTCTTCCAGTTCTCGGTGTAAGAGTCAACGTCGAATTTCTTCAACGTCCACTTCGTGAACTGAATCGGGAAGCGGCCAACCGTCACGTCGGCGCCAAGGAACGGCATCTCGCCGTAGGCCATGAACAGGCTCACGTCGTCATCGTCATCTTCCCAGCGGCCCCAGCCGGTGAAATCCGTCAGGTAGCCGTCGAGATAGTCGCCGATGTAGTTGCCGGCGTTGAGGACGACCTTCGCCCGGGTGTCGCCACCCTGGAAGTTGAAGATCACATCCGCGTCGCGAACCACCGCGAGGTTCTCGAGCAGGTTGCTCGAGTCGTTCAGGCGGCGGCTGTCGCGATCGTAGGCTGCGCCGGAAGACACGGTGCCAGCGAGCGTGCCGCTGTCGTTGTCGTATCCGGAGTCGCGGGTCTTGTCAGCGATGGCGAAGAAGTTCAGCTTGGTCGTGATCTTCAGCCTCTTCATCTCGGCTTCGATCGCGGCCACGCGCTCTTCGAGACTCGCAACATCCCGCTTCACTGCGTCCAGGTCCACTCCCATGCCGCTCAACTCGTCACGGAACTCGTTGACCGACTTCTTGAGAGCGTCCATGTCCGCCGCGCTCACAGGGCCA
>JAGVUD010000224.1 GCA_019136435.1 Armatimonadota bacterium
GTGGATGTGGGCGATGAACAGCGCCTCTACTTCTGCTCCGAAACGGAAAGCCATGGCTGGTATGTCGATGACCGCTGGCAGATCAACGAGCCCCTTAAACAGAGCCTGATCGACCGCGGCCTGGGCCGCATCGGCTTTGCCCGTTGGCCAAAGGACCGTCTCTTCAGCCTGCAGGCGGACCCTGAAGGCATCGTGACGCTGCACATCGGGACCGTGAAGCAGCCCTCCGAACTGGTCCTGAACGCAAGGGCCCAGACAGGCGGCTCCATTCGGGCCGAGATTCCGGGCAGATCCGGCTATGGAATCGCAGCGTCCATCCCGATCACCGGCGACCACCTGGCGATCCCGGTGGCCTGGAACGCGGGGACCTCTCTGCCCGTCGATGCCGCCCAGCCGCTGGCCATCAACCTGCACCTGGACCGGGCCGAGATCTTCGCGTATGGCATCCGGCCAGTGTGAATCGCCACGGCACGGCACCGCCGATGGTCCATCGCCTCATCCGAGGGGACTGTGGGCCTGGGCGACCAGCGGTCAGTCCTCCCCGAAAATGGCGAGGGTTGCCGTTTCCTGACCACCAGTGATCGCCGCTTCGATCACGCGCGTCCCGATTTCGTTCTCCGTCATCCTCTGCGCCTCTGCGCCTCTGCGCGAGTCATCTTCTTCTCCGGCTCCAACGAAACATTGCGACAATCACCGGATACCATGGCCTTCCGGGTGTTTGGCGACCTGGGCGTGGCTCGGTGGTTTGGGGTCTGGGGGGTGGGGCTTGGGGTTGGTTGCGTAGCCGCGTTTTCGGTATTCGGGGGCTGCGGGGTCACACCTGCGCTATAGACAGTTGGCTCCGAACCGCGCGCATCAGGGTCTCCAGTTCGCCGGCGTCAAGGCCCGTGGCAACACGGTCGGTCGCGCGACCGTGCCCAACCGGCCACCGGCACCCCGAACAGCCACGCCAGCGCCGTGCGGGGCAGCCGCTGCCGGCGCTGGCTGGGCCGCCCCAGACGCTCGCCGAAGGCCCAGCGCTGTGGGCGCTGTGCGGCTGTCGGATCGGACTCAGCGGGGCTTCTGGGCGGACCGGCAAGGGCTGGACGGCCTGGCCTTCCGCCCACCTTGCAGGAAAAGCGAGTGGGGGCACTGGGTCTGAGCCAGGGGCAGCAAGGCGTCGCGGCCTTTGACAAGGCAAAAGGGCCTGGCAAAACCGCCCTAACAGGCAAACAGCGTCATTCCTGTGCCGCAGGTGACTGGTTGCCCGGCTGTTACGTGTGCACGGCACCATTACACTTGAGCGCGTTCATTGCGTGCTGCGGGACGGGGCGCAGCCGCCGAGGGCAGGCCTGCGGGCGGATTTGTCCATGCAAGCAGTTGCCCGAAGAATATGCGCGGTCCCCGATTCACTGGCCGATTACACCTTTTCTGCGACGCGGGTTGACATGGGGAGTGACTTGTATTATTGTGTGCATCCGTTATCTATTCAGGTGGTCACGCATCATATGTATCTAGCATGATCATGGCTCAGCGAAGGACCAAGAGCATCCCTAAGCGCGGTATCGTTGTCGCGGCGCTGCGCCAGCGGATTATGGACGGAGCGCTGGCGCCCGGCAGTCAGTTGCCGTCGCGCGACGAACTGGTCGCCAATTTCGCCGTCAGCCCGGTAACTGCCCAAAAGGCGGTGGAGCGGCTCAAGCAGGACGGCTATGTCTACGGCCGCCAGGGGGCGGGCGTGTTTGTCGTCGACCATCCGCCGCACCTGACGAACTACGCCCTGGCCTTTCCCACCTCCGTGGAGGACCCCGACTACTGGACGCGCTTTACCATGGCGCTGCGCAACGAGGCCCTGCGCCTCGAAGGGGAACGCTCCTGCAAGATGATGCTGCACTACGGCGTGGACGAACCGGAAGCCAATGCCGCCCGGCGGGCGCTCGAAGAGGACGTGGTGCATCATCGCGTCGCGGGCGTCATCCTCACCCGGCTGCCGTACAGCCTGGCGGCATCGCCGATTCTCGCCGCGCCCGACGTGCCGCGGGTGGTCCTGGTGTCCAGTCCCGTGTCGACAATGCCGGCGGTGTTCCCGGACTACACCTCCTTCGCGGTCAAGGCATTCGACTACCTTACGGGATTGGGGCGCCGGCGGATCGCGATCGTGGTCAATGCCATGTCGGGGAGCGTGGCGGAAGTCCTCGAGGCCGAGGGCCAA
>JAGVUD010000350.1 GCA_019136435.1 Armatimonadota bacterium
GATTAGCTCAGTTGGTTAGAGCGCTTGCTCGACACGCAAGAGGTCGCAGATTCGAGTTCTGCATCGCCCACCATCGCAACAGCCCCGCAAGGCCCCCGGCCCTGCGGGGCTTTTTGTTGTCTGAGATCGCCCATCGCCAGCCCGCCGGCGGCCTGCCGATGGGAGCGTCCGCCTGCTGCCGACACGACTGCGCGGCACCGAGGACGACGGCCAGTCCCACGACGGAGTCCCTGATCCCAGCGCTGCCAGCACCACGCTGCACGGCGACGTTGTTCCGCGACATGAGGTCTGACGATGGAAGACGAAGCACACCTCACGGCGCGGACCAGCGCGGGAGAGACTGGGCGTTGTGCCACCGACGGAGACGGCCAAGACGAGATCGCCGACAGCAACCAGGCACATGCTGACTCGTGCGGGCGTCCTGGTCGTGCGCGGGCACCGCGTGGACATGCTTCTTCGCACGAGGGGCGATCGGCAGGCCTCTGATGTTCCGGATGCCAGGCGACGGCAGAGGTCCCGGGAAGCCCTTCGCTAGACTCGGTACGCCCCGGTGGTGCTTTTGTGGCTCTCAGCCCGCCAGCTCGAGTCCTCGCCAGCCACGATTCAGCCTTGCGACGTCGTGTGGCTTTTTGTGGCGACTAGCCTGACCTATTCACGCGCCGCACGGCGGCCCGTGAACAGGCCACCCTTCGGGTTTCGACGCGAGGCACTTGCGGCCTCTTGCTCAGGGCTGACCATGAGCAAGCGACGCGCGTCGCAACGTGCGCCGCAACGAGGTGCGGCGCAAGTGGATTGTGAGCGAAGCATCCGCGCTTCGCGAATAGTCCAGGTTAGGGGCCTGGACAGCCCGGAAAGTCGTGGAAACAAAGAGACAGGTAGGAACAGCCGTCTGTGCTGTAACTACCTGTCTCTGTGCTAACTAAGGCTGGTGGTAGGGCTTGGATTCGAACCAAGGAAGGCATTGCCAGCAGATTTACAGTCTGCCCTTTTGTGCAAGAAAAATGCCAAAGTGTGGGGATTTGTGTGGACAATCGCGAACGGAGACCCTATCTTAGTGCCGTAGGGCGCCACGCAACGCACCACCAAGACAAGGGCAGGAAAGACCATGGCACGCAAGATCAAGGGCACCCTCTACCGCCGCGGCCAGACGTACTGGTTGGAGTACGTCGCCAACGGTCAGCGCTTCCGCCAGTCTCTCGGGGTCACTCGCGAGGACGAGGCCAAGAGGGAGCGCGACAAGATCCTCGCGCCCGTGGTCATCGGTGACGAGGCGGAGCGCCTGCGCGCCGTCACCGCAGCACTCGCGTCAGCAGAGGACCGCCAGGCCAAGGCCGTCGAGGCGGCACGCAAGCGCCTGGCCCTGGCCGACGCCTGGACCGCCTATGTCGGCAGCATGAACCGGCCGCAGTCTGGCGAGGCCACTATGCAGCAGTACTCTCTCCAATGGGCCGCTTTTGTGCGCTGGATGGCAACGCATCGCCCCGAGGCCGTGGCGCTGGCATGTGTGACCACGGAGGACGCCGAGGCCTACCTGGCCGACCTCGCCGGCCGACTGGCCGCGGGCACGGTCAACAAGCACCGCGCCCTACTCGATCTGGTCTTCCGTGTCCTCGGGGAGAAGGAGCCGCTGCCGGCCGGCAGCCCCTTCGCGAAGATCACGCCGCGCCGCGCTGTTCAGGATCACCGCGAGGAACTCCGGCCGGAAACGCTGTGGAAGGTCTTCGAGGCCGCCGACGGGGAACTGCGGCGCCTGCTGTTCGTCGGCCTATACTCGGGTCAACGGCTGGCCGACTGCGCCCTGCTGAGGTGGGAACAGGTTGACCTTCGCGCCGGCTTCATCACCTTCAGGCCGCAGAAGACCCGGCGCCTTGACGCCGTGGTGTCGGTGCCGCTGGTTGCGCATCTGCGCAACGAACTGGAAACGACGCCAGAGGCCGAACGCCAAGGATACGTCATGCCGGAAGTCGCGGCACACTATCTGGCCAACCGCGACCGCGTTACCGACCGCGTGCAGGCCCTCTTTCGTCGGTGCGGCGTCGAGGTCTACGCACCCGGCACCGGACCCGGCACCGGCAAGCGCGCCGTGCTCCGCTACGGGTTTCACTCCCTCCGACACAGCACTGCGACCATGCTTCAGGAGGCCGGCGCCCCGGCGGCCGTTGCCGAAGCCATCCTTGGGCACCGCAGTACC
>JAGVUD010000001.1 GCA_019136435.1 Armatimonadota bacterium
CGCCCGGCTACACCGGCGACGTGCCGGAGGGCTGCTTCGTCTTCCGTTCCGCCACGTTTGGCAATTGCTTCTTCTGGCGCGGCTTCCTGGTGAACGGTGACCCCAAACCGGCTGTGGAATCCACCAAGAAATTCGCCAGGGTCTATCCGCTGGCCAAGGCGAACAATCCGCCGCCGATGAAGTTCGTCAACGTCTCCGGCAAAGCGTTCAACACGATCCATGCAAACGACTTCTCGTTCTTCGAGGAGGTCAACCATATCGTCCAGGAAGAACCCGCTGCGGCGCTGAACCCCGAAACGCTCGGCCTGTTGGCCGCCATCGGCATCGAGAAGGGCAAGCCCTTCGCCCCCGATGCGCGGATGAAGAAGATCCTCACCGAGGCTGCGGCCGTGGGCAACGCCACCGCGCGGGCCACAGTCTTCCGGAGTCGCCTCAAGCAAACGCCCCTCTTCCCGAACAGCGCCTGGAGCACGGCATTCCCTGGCGGCAACCACGAATTCCTCTCGCAGCCGGGCGTGCGTAACCTCGATGCCCGCACGTTCTTCTTCTACTACGCCACCGGTGTCACGCCGGCCATGGCCGCGAAGATGGTGGGCGTCGGCTCGCAGTATGCCGTCGCGTTCGTCGATTCCCAAGGGAGAGCGCTCGACGGCAGCAAAACCTACAAAGTTCATCTGCCGCCCAATATCCCGGCGAAGAACTTCTGGTCGTTCGTCGTCTACGACAATCAGACGCGCTCGATGCTCCAGACCGACGCGCAATTCCCCAGCCTCGGCAGCCAGTCCAAAGGCATCGTCATCAACCCCGACACGTCGGTTGACATCTGGTTTGGCCCGGCCGCACCGGCGGGACACGAGTCGAACTGGGTGCAGACCGTGCCCGGCAAAGGCTGGAACACCGTCCTGCGTCTCTACGGCCCGCTCCAGCCGTGGTTCGACAAGGCTTGGAAGCCCGGTGAGGTCGAGTTGGTGAAGTGACCTTGGACTGCCCGCAGCCATAGGAGGAATTGGGGAACGGTGATTCAGACCTCTGACAGTATGGACGCATTGGAGCCGTTTTCGCTGCTGGGCGGGCAGCTGCACCGGATCGGGTGCCGGCTGGGCCTGGTCCGGGGCGGCACGGACACTCTCGGGCTGGGCGTGGCCCTGGCGCTCCTGGCCTGGGGCATCCTCATCCTCCTCGCGCTGCTCTGCGGCGTCGGCGCGAGGGTGTTCTCTCTTTCGGTGATCGGCGGGCATGTCCGCCTCCTGGTGGCCATTCCGTTGTTCTTCCTGTGCGAGACGTGGGTTGTGCCCCGGATGGCGGAGTTCGTTCGCGAGATCGTGCAGTCTGGCCTGGTGCCGGACACCGCGCTTCCGGCCCTGGCAGGTGATGTCCGCCGGGTGGGACGACTGAAGGATTCCTGGTTGGCGGAGGTCGTCTTCCTCCTGCTCGCAGTATGCCTGCCCCTGGCCGAGAAGTACACGCAGCTATCCGGCGCGACGGGAAGCTGGAGTGTGCTTCTGGTGCGCTCCGGGCAGGGACTGACGTGGGTCAGTGGCTGGTATCTGGCCTTCTGCCTGCCGTTGTACCGGCTCCTGGTCCTGCGCTGGCTGTGGCGCCTGGGGCTGTGGTCGTGGTTTCTGTGGCGCCTGCGGCGCCTGGGGCTCCGGCTGGTTCCGACCCATCCTGACGGCGCCGCCGGGCTGGGGTTCCTGGAAGTGGTGCACGAGCAGTTCGTGCCGCTGGTCGCCGGGATCTCCGCCGTCTGCTCGGCAGGCCTTGCCGAGGAGATCGCCGCGGGGGCCGTTGCGTTCCAGATGTTGTACCGGTTGGCGCCGTTCATCCTGGCCGTGATGGCGGCTCTCTTCATCGGCCCGCTGTGCGTCTTCACCCCGGCTCTCTGGCGCTGCCGGGTGACCGGGTGGAGCGACTACATGGCCATGGCGTCGCGCTACGTGGCGGCGTTTGACCGGCGCTGGGTCCAGGATGGCAAGGCCACTGGCGAGGCGCAACTGGGGACGCCGGATCTGCAGTCGCTGGCTGATCTGGCCAACAGCGTTGACAAGGTGCGCAACGTGCGCCGGATCCCGGCAGGCCGACGACTGCTGACCGGGCTGGCAGCGGCTGCGCTCGCGCCCCTGTCGCCACTGCTTCTGTTTGAGTACCCCGCCGCCGACTTGCTCAAGCGCCTGCTTTCGGCGCTGACGG
>JAGVUD010000526.1 GCA_019136435.1 Armatimonadota bacterium
TGCGTTTCCTGTGGTGTGCTTTCATGCGGCCAACTATAACCTCAAGGGTTATAGTTGTCAAGCACAATTTTAACCCTTTGTAGCGCTTTTCCCGGCTTCGCTAAGGATTCGGGAGTAATCGGTTAGCGACAGGGGTCGTGGCAGGTGTGCGCGAGGGGAATCGGAAGAATGGCATAGCCGGACGCCGGCCTCACGGACTGCGGGTCGTTCGCCTCGCTCCGCAGGACGCGCAGAGCAGGGGGAGGGACGGCGGCCTCGCCGTCCAGCCTCTGATCATGACATGGGATTGTCGGCTGGGTTGATCCCCGGGCAAGCCGACGCTTGCCCCTCCCGGCGCTTCGCGGGCCCGGTCGCAGCCTTGCCAGATTTAAGCCTGCGGGCCCGAACCCCCATCCGGCGCACCTCGCATCAGACGGCCTCCCCCCCCTGTCGCTAGCCGATTGCCAAAAAATGAAGGTTTTCCCTTGTCTAGCGGAACGCCAGATGGTAATCTTTTCTCCCTTTCCCAAAGGAGAAATCTGTTATGTCCAGAGTTTGTGAGATTTGCGGCAAGGGGCCGCGCACAGGAAGTCGGATCATCCGCCACGGCCTTGCGAAATTCAAGGGCGGGATCGGTTTGCATACGACGGGTATCTCGAAACGTCGGTTTCTGCCGAACATTCAGAGTGTCCGCGCAAAAACCAGCGAAGGCGGCGTGCACCGCATGAAAGTCTGCGCCTCCTGCATCAAGCAGGGCAAGGTCGCAAAAGGCTGAAGCGGCGCAGCGGCGGGCGTTTAGCCAGCAGACGTAGCACGGGCACAAAACCTCACAGTGAGGGGGTCGGTATGACGAACGATACGGACGATGCGAAGCTGCTCGAAAAGGAGATGGATAACGAGGGAGTCCTGACCTCGGATCTCCAGTCTGAAGAATCGGAAAACGATGAGATCCGCCCGACGGACATCGTTTTCGATTGCCCGCACTGCGGCCATAATCTAGCTATCGACTATCGTGGTGCCGGCTTGCAGATCAATTGTGTGGCCTGTGGCCGGCCGACGCTGGTTCCTATCCCGGACGGCATGAAGATCGATGACCTCGATCTTTCGCCCGGCGAGCTGCTGACGCAGCTCTTCCAGACGAGGCGCATGATGCTCAAAAACGAGCAGCGCATCGCAGAGCTGGAAGAGACGCTCGCCAGTGTCAAGATTCGTAGGACCGAGTTGGAAAAGGCCCGCATGACGACCCTCCACCGCTGCGCGGAGTTGGTGGGCATGTGCCAGAGCGGCTTGAAGCTGCAAGGCGACATGGCCAACACGCTCAACCGCATGATCGCCTTGATCGCCGAAGAACAACAGCGTTAGCGGATGACCTGCTCCACCCTCATCATCGGCGGCGGCCCTGCGGGGCTGACCGCCGCTTGTTTTTGCGCACAGCCCGCCATCGTTGTCGAGCGGCTGGCCTCCCCCGCCCGTAAACTTGCGGCCACCGGCGGGGGGCGCTGTAATCTGACGCATGCGACCGACGCGGCGGGGATCATGGGCGCGTTCGGCCGCCAGGGGCGCTTCATGTCCGCCGCAATGAACGCCTTTCCGCCCGACGCCATCCGTGGCTTTTTCGGTACGCTCGGCGTCCAGACACAGGCCGACCCTGACGGTTGCGTCTTTCCGGTTTCGCAACGCGCCGCCGATGTCTGCCGGGCGCTCGAACAGGCCGCGCGCGACGCCGGCGCCGAACTGCGCTGCGGCGTCCGTGCCGAGCGCCTGCTTCTTGCGCGGGGCACCGGATCTGCCGATGCCCCGCGCGTGACCGGGGCAGAGACGTCTCACGGCACCCTCCACGCCCGCCACGTGATCCTAGCCGCAGGCGGCCAGTCTTATCCCTCTCTCGGCTCAGACGGATCGGGCTTCGCGCTGGCACGCGACGTCGGCCTCGCGGTCACGCCGCCGCTGCCGGCACTCGCCGGCCTCCACACCGCAGAGAATTGGCCCGCAACCCTGGCCGGCATTGTGCTGGAACACGCCGCCCTGCGGCTCGATGCACCCGGGCTCTCCAAAGCTTGGCTGACCGGCCCCATCCTCTTCACCCACAAAGGGATCAGCGGCGTTCCCGCTCTCGACCTCTCGGGCGAGGTCAACACCCTTTTGTCCGCCGCGCGCGATGCCGCTCTCCCCCCACCGCATGCCGTCACGCTCCGCCTCGCCGG
>JAGVUD010000529.1 GCA_019136435.1 Armatimonadota bacterium
CCGACCCGCTCGGCAAGCACGACTCCATGGTCTATGCCTCGTCCAACAGCAAGGCGCACGGCGTCTGGGGAACGGCGGACCTGGTTCCTGGCACCCCCGCGCCGAAGCTCAAAGACGCGGTGCAGGCCGAGGATATCTGGCTCGAGGCCGACCCGTCGGGCGCGCTGGACCTGAACGGCCCGGTTTACGGGCGGCTGCCTGTGGCCCGGCTGATGGTCGGCGCCACGCCCACCGCCACCCGCACGGTCATAGGCGGCACCTGCGCTCCTGACACCGCTCAGTCGGGCAGGGTGTATGCCATCGAGGCCGGCACCCGCCAGGTGCTCTGGACGCACGACATCGGCGCGGGCTACAACGTGAAGGCCAAGCCCGGCGGCGCGTTCAACAAGACGATCGGAACCTACACGGGCGACGTGATCTACGCCGTCACCGACAAGCAGGGGGCCAACAACTACCTGCGGGCGCTGAAGGCGACCGATGGCACGAAGCTCTGGTCCACGGATGAACTCGGACTCACCGGCGTCGGCCCGATCCTGGGCGCGCCGTTCCTGATGCCGGTCGGCGCTCAGGAAGCCGTTTACTTCGCGACCATGGACGACGGCGCGCAGCCCGGCGGAGTTTACGCCGTCAACCTGGCGACCGGTTCTCTGTTGAACGGCAACTGGCCGAAGCAGCTCGGCTCGTTCAAGAGCGCGCTCGGGACGGACGGCTCGTTCGTCTACGGCGTCAACGAGGCGGGCCATCTGTGGAAGATCAGCCTCGACGGGTCTTCGGCGACGGATATCGCCACGCTGGACGTCGGGGCGAACCAGGGCATCTACGGAGCGCCTTGCTGGGTGTATCCGCGCTGGGTGGCTGGCGGGAACTGGCTGATCATTTCGTCAAACGCTGGCAAGGTCTACTGCATAGATGTCGCCAACCCGGGCACTCCGAAGTGGGTGGTGGATATACCCGCTCCGTCGTGCCCGATCTACTGGAATGGCAGCGTCTATGTCGGCAGCAGCAACAAGAAGCTCTACCAGCTCGACGTTGACGACGGCTCGGTTGTGACCAGCAGAAACCTGCCGGCGACGGTGGGCGACCCGGTGATTGACCAGGTCTGGAACCGGCTCTACCTGCATGCGGGAGACGGGGTGATGTACGGCTTCAACCTTCCGCTCTAGGCCTATGCTCGCGGGCAACCGCGGATGAGCACTCGAAAGCCCCGGCGTCCGTAAACGGCGCCGGGGCTTTCTTGGGCCGGGACGGAGCAGTTGCGTAGAAATACGTATTTGCGTCTTGACAGGGCAGGTGGCCCGCGGTAAACTTTACCTGCTGAAAATGGGTGGCACGCGAGAACTCCGCCATCGAGTGGCGGGGCCTGGCCAAAGAACAACTCGCGTGCCCTGCACCACTGCGGACTTGTAGTTCCCCACAGTTCACGGGCCGTTGCCGTGCCCTATTTGCGCACGCAGGCGCGCTGCCGCTGCGTCTCGCGGAAACAAAGCTCTTCTACAGGTTGTGATATGAAAACTTCTTACTCTCGCGCTATGTGCCTGAAGCTGCGGCGCGCAGCGCTCGCGGTCTCTGTTCTGCTCGCGGTTCTTTTCTGCGTTAGCAGCGCGGGCGCCGCCGAGTTCCGGGCGTTCTGGATAGACGCATGGGGAGCCGGTGTTCTTTCGCAGGCTCAGGTGGACACGCTGCTCGGCGTCCCCGGAACAAGTACCACCGGACAGATACGCGACGCGAACTGCAACGCAGTTGTGGTTCAGGTCCGCCGCAACTGCGATGCGAACTACCCGTCGTCCATGGGCGAGCCGTATATGTCTGGCCTGTCACCGGCTGACTTCAACTCGCTGCAGGCGGTCATCGATGCCGCTCACGATACGACCGGCGGCAAGAAGCGGATAGAAGTCCACGCCTGGATGGTCTCCTTCCGCACGAGCGGCGGCCTGGTCTACACGCAGCACTCCGACACGCCCACAGGCAGCCTGACAACTCTGGACAACTACTGGATCACCCGGACTGACGGGGGAACGGAGCCCAGCACCTACGCTCTGGACCCGGGACATCCCCTGGCTGAGGATTACACGGTCAACGTGGCCATGGATATCGTCAGCAACTTCGACGTGGACGGTCTCCAGTTCGACTACATCCGGTTTGCAGCCAACAACGAAGGGTACAACCCGACAAGTATCGCGCG
>JAGVUD010000330.1 GCA_019136435.1 Armatimonadota bacterium
GGAAGAAAATGCTTCCAACAATGGGGTGCAGCGTACGTCGCACAAAGTGCGCCGTCCGCTGACCCCTGACGTGTGTGCCGGGCATGGCACGTAACTTGTGGGGTGCAAGTCCCCACGCCAGGTGAAGGAGAAGCCGAAGGGAAGCGGAAGGGCAACTGCGTCGCCGCGAGGCGGGGTGGGGAGGAAGTCCAACGCGAAAGCACGGGGCGATGAACAAGAACCGGATACAAGGTGTGGTACACTCGGGGCGAGCGGGCACGTGACCGCGAAGCCCTCCATTCTCCATTCGGGTGTGCTTTATAAATCCGGCGTCTGCGTGCGGAAGGTTACGTGTCTTACCCCGGGAGGCCTGCCGGGCTGTGCGACGAGCACTGGACGCCGGGAGACCGGTGTCGAACGGTCGGCAGGAGTCAGCAGAGGGCATAGTAGGCGGATGGCAGGCGAGGCTAGTGAGGCACCGCAAAGCCGAAAGGCGCGGAAACAGATAGGCCGGGCCGCAACGCCGCCGCCGAAGGCCCGAACCGTGGACGGGAGAATACGAGGCGGGAAGGCATGAACAGTCGGCCGAACAGACAACTGTGGCTGCCCTTGCAGGTGAAGGGCGAACTGGGCGTGTGCGACCTGTCGGCGGAAAACCCGACGGAGGAGTGGGGGCTCATGGAGCGCATCGTCGCGCCGGAGAACCTGCGAGCGGCCTACGGCCGCGTGAGGAGCAACAAGGGCACGCCGGGGAACGACGGGATGACCGTGGAATCATTGGCGGCGCATCTGCGGGCGGAGTGGCCCGCCATCCGCGGGCGTCTGCTCGCGGGAACATACCGGCCCGCCGCCGTGCGACGGCACGAACTGCCCAAGCCGGGCGGCGGGGTCCGGGTGCTGGGAATACCGACGGTGCTGGACCGGATGATCCAGCAAGCGGTGCTGCAAGTGCTGCAACCGGAATGGGACCCGACGTTTTCGGAGGGGAGCTTCGGCTTCCGGCCGGGGCGGTCGGCCCATCAGGCGGTGGCGCGGGCGCGGGAGCACTACCTGGCCGGGAGCCACTGGGTGGTGGACCTGGACTTGGAAAAGTTCTTTGACCGGGTCAACCACGACAAACTGATGGCATTGGTCGAGGCGCGCGTGCCGGACTGGCGCGTGCGGCGGCTGATCCGTCGCTATCTGGCGGCGGGAATGGCGTGCGGGGATGTGTACGTGCCACGGTCGGAAGGGACGCCGCAAGGCGGCCCGCTGTCGCCGTTGCTGGCGAACCTGCTGCTGGACGAACTGGATCGCGAGCTGGAAGCGCGGGGACACCGCTTCGTGCGCTACGCCGACGACTGCAACATCTACGTGGGCAGTCGGCGGGCCGGCGTGCGGGTGATGAGCTCCATCAGCGGGTTCCTGACAGACCGGCTGAAGCTGAAGGTGAACGAGGCCAAGAGCGCGGTGGGCAAACCCTACGAACGCGCGTTTCTGGGTTTCAGCATCGTACGCGGCGGCAAGACCGCCGTGAGCGCGAAGGCCCGCGACAGGCTCAAGGCCAAGATCCGGGAACTGACCGGCCGCAACCGGGGGTGCAGCCTAAGCCGCATGATCGGCGAACTGGCGACCTACCTGCGCGGTTGGAAAGCCTACTTCCGGATTGCGACGGCCCGGAGCAATCTACGGGAACTGAGCGCGTGGATGATGCGAAAGCTCCGCTGCTACCTCTGGAAGCAGTGGGGCGGGCGCGGATACCGCGAACTGCGAAAGCGCGGCGTGAGCCGCGACCTCGCGTGGAACACCAGCAAATCGGCGCACGGGCCGTGGCGCATCAGCATGAGCCCGGCGCTAAGCATCGCGCTGCCGACCCGTTATTTCGTTGAACTCGGGCTGCCCTTGTTGCACACTTGACCGTACGGAATCGCCCGGTGCGTGATCCGCATGCCGGGTGATGCGGGAGGGGTGGCGCCGCGAGGCGCCCCCTATCCCGATTGATCAAGAGATGGCGATGGCCAAGACCGTGAGAACGGGTTTTTTCATAGGAGTAGCCATGTGTACGACTGTTGGAACAGCAGTAGCCAACAAGGATGGTAAGCCACTGATAGGGGGTCCGAGGGTTGTAGTATCAGCGCCCGATGACAAAGCCATGAGTCACCTGTCCTGGCCGAAGATTGCTCGTGCCGACAACGGTGCACTTATTCTCGCCTACAGCGCCGGC
>JAGVUD010000215.1:0-10895 GCA_019136435.1 Armatimonadota bacterium
TGGATCGAATGGTCGCGATCATCAACTCCATGACTCGGGCGGAGCGGCGGGACCCGTCCATCATCAACGGCAGCAGGCGGCGCAGGATCGCCGTCGGCAGCGGCCGCAACGTGCAGGATGTGAACCGTCTGCTCAAGAACTTCGGCGAAATGCGGCGTATGATGCGGCAATTTGCCGATATAGAGCATAATCCGAAGGCTCGAAAGCGGCTGTCCAAAATGCCGTTCTTCAACCAGCGGCCTTAATGGGCCGTAATCACCTGTTCACGTAAGCATCCCGCCGGTGCGTAGATTCGTAAACGAATCTCCCCGGCGAAGTGGGATACCCGCAGCGGACGTGTTTCCGCTGGGCTTACACGCCGGGTCCGGATATCCGGGCCGACTTTGGAAAGGGATATCTGAATGTCCGTCAGAATCAGACTCCGCAGAATGGGAACGCGCAAGAAGGCGTTCTACCGCATCGTTGTCGCCGACCAGCGCACTTCGCGCGACGGGCGGTTCATCGAACTCCTCGGCACATACGACCCGAAGGCCGACCCGCCGGCGATCACGCTGAACGCAGAGAAGGCGCAGGGTTGGCTGGCGAAGGGCGCGCAGCCGTCCGACGTCGTTCGCTCCATCCTGGTGCGCGAAGGCATTCTCGAGAGACCCGGGGGCGTTGTCTACGCGCCGAAGCCGAAGGCGAAGGAGGCCGTGGCGGAGCAGCCCGCTCCCGAGGCCGCTGCGGAAGCGCCTGCGGAAGCTGCTCCTGAAGCTGCTCCCGAGGCCCCAGCGGAAGCCGCTCCTGAGGCCGCTGCGGAAGTCCCTGCGGAAGCCGCCACCGACAGCAATGACGCACCATCCGAGAGCACAGAGACCAAGGCCGAAGCCGGGGAGTAATCCCTCGGTCACGAAAGGATTAGCGGACCATGAAAGGTGTAATAGAAACCCTGGTGCAGGGTCTGGTTGATTCGCCGGAAAGCGTTCAGATTGACGAGGTCAGCGAAGACGGCGGCACGGTTTACGAGGTGAGCGTCGCCGACGGTGACCTGGGCAAGGTTATCGGCAAGGACGGCAAGATCGCGAACGCCTTGAGGCAGGTTGCCAGAGGCCTTGCCGGGCCGGAGGGAAGAGCGCACGTCGAAATCCGTTCCTGACCAGGAAGGCGCGGAATGCGGCAGCAGCTCGGAAGAGCCCGCGCTGGCCGATGGTGTTCAAGTCCGGCGGCGAGCCCGTCTTGTTTACCTGGTCACGCCGGCGTTCCGGTCGGAAGTGTGCGAAGCGCTGAAGAAGCGCATCGCCGGGATGGATGCGGCGGCGGGGGCGCTCGGGGCCGCGGGTGAGCAGCGGACGGCGGACCCGGCGATTGCCGAACGCCGTTCGACAGCCATCCGAGCTAGAGATGATGCGGCGGCGCGGCTTGCCCAGATTCAGGGCCTGGCCGATGGCAGTGAGGTCGCTGAAGGGTTTGTGGAGATCGTCTCTGTTGTGCGAACGGGCGACAGCGCTTCTCGTCTTCAGGACGCGCAGATCGTGATTTCGGACGGTCAGATTGTCGAGATTCGGAACCCGTGAGCGGCGCGGGCGACCTGGTGATTCTTGCGCGCATTGTCTCCCCGTTCGGCCGGCGAGGTGAGGTGAAAGCTCTCGTTGATACCGATTTTCCGGAAGAGTTCGCGCGGCGCAAGAGCGTGATTCTTTCGCAGGATGGACGCTCGGGCGCGGATCGGGAGGTCACCGGCGTCCGGTTTCACAAGGGCGCGGCTCTTGTCAAACTGCGCGGCGTCAATTCTATCAGTGACGCGGAAGAACTCAGAGGCTGGGTCATCGCCATTCGGCCGGACCAGCGGGCTGAGTTGGACGGGTCTTCGTTCTGGATTGACGATGTGCTGGGGCTCGAGGTGGTCACCGAGGCTGGCCAGAGCCTGGGCGGCATCAGCGAGGTGCTGCGCGGCAGGGCAAACGATGTGTGGGTAACGGAATCCGCCCTGATCCCGGCGGTCAAAGAGGTCGTCGTGGAGGTGGACCTTGAGAAGCGCCGGGTTGTGGTCCGTGACGTTGAAGGGCTCACAAGCGGGGGCAAGCCGTGAGGATAGATGTCCTGACGGTGTTTCCGGAGATGGTCGAGCACGCGGCCTCGCAGAGCATAGTGGGCCGCGCCCGAAGGTCGGGCGCTCTGGATGTGCGAGCCTGGGACCTGCGAGACTTCACGGCCGACCGTCACAGGACGACCGACGATTCGCCCTATGGGGGCGGCGTCGGAATGGTCATGAAGGTGGAGCCGATTGACGCGGCTCTGCGCGCGATTGGGGCTACGGATGACGGCGGGACGCGAGATGCCCACGTTGTGCTGATGAGCCCGCAGGGCCAGAAGCTCGATCAGGAACTGGTTCGAGTTCTGGCTTCGTACGGCAGGATTGTGCTAATCTGTGGCCGCTACGAGGGTGTGGACGAGCGAGTGCGCGAGCATCTGGTGGACCGCGAAGTTTCGATCGGCGATTACGTGCTGACGGGTGGCGAGCTGCCGGCGCTCGTGCTGATGGACGCGGTGTCGCGGTTGGTGCCGGGGGTGCTCGGCAAGGGCGAATCGGCGGACGACGAGTCGTTCTCCGAGGGGCTCCTGGAGTACCCGCACTACACGCGGCCTGAGGAGTATCGCGGATGGCGCGCGCCGGACGTTCTGCTGTCCGGGCATCATGCGGAAGTCGCGACGTGGCGCAGGCGCGAGTCGCTGCGCCGCACGCTCGAGAGGCGTCCCGATTTGTTGCCGGGAGCGCGTCTCACGGCGAAGGACAGAGCTGATCTGAAGGAACTGGGCGCGAACGAGAAACTGCTCGACAGCCTCGGCGAACCGTCAGAATAGCAGACGCGGAAGATTTTGAATGGGCTGCGCTATGTCAGCCCCGGCCCTTTACAGCGGGTGGCCCGCTATGCAGAGGGCTCAGGCACGGAGGACAATGAACTTGCAGGTTATCGAGGAACTCGAGAAAGAACAGCTCAAGGAAAACCTGACCGACTGCGGTCCGGGCGACACGGTGCGCGTGCATGTGCGCGTGTCCGAAGGCGGCAAAGAGCGTGTGCAGGTGTTCGAGGGCACTGTCATCGCCAGGCAGCACGGTTCGGTGCGCGAGAGCATCATCGTGCGCAAAATGTCGCACGGTGTCGGCGTGGAGCGGACGTTCCTTCTCCACTCGCCGAAGATCGACAGGATTGATGTGACCCGGCGGGGAGCCGTCCGGCGCGCCAAGCTCTACTACCTGAGATCGAAGATCGGGAAAGCCGCGAGAATCAAAGAGCGCAGGGACTAACAGTCACTTGGCTCTTGCACACCCGGCGCCCGCACCTTTGGCGGAGCGGGCCGCCGCACATCAAAGGTCAGGACGTGCTTAGATGAGCGAAAGACTGGCGAACCTGAGTTGGCAGTCTGTTCTTGTTATCGTCGCCGTGCTGCTCTGCATACGCTTCCTGCTTATGCGTGTGCAGGGCGACTTCGCGAAGAGCATCGCCGAGATCGCCGAATCGCTTGCTGTGGCGATGGCGCTGGTGTTTTTCCTCATCCGGCCGTTTCTGGTGCAGGCGTTCTTCATCCCCAGCGGCTCCATGCACCCGACACTGCTCGAGGATGACCATATTCTCGTCAACAAGCTCGGATATCGCTTCTTCCAGCCGAGAACCGGGGATGTCGTCGTGTTCAAGGCTCCTCCCGATGCCAGTGAAGACGGGGAGGAGAAGGACTATATCAAGCGGCTGATTGCCACTCCGGGCGACACAGTCGAGATCCGCGGAGCCGTTTTCAAGGTGGGCGCGGAGCGAAAGACGCGGCAGGAGGTTTTCACGGAGCTCAGTTCTCCCCGCGACATCGTAGAAGAGCCCCGCGTGAAATACCTGGCGAACGGAGTGCTGTTGAATGGCAGACTGCTGCCAAAAGAGAGGGTTGCGCAGGCGTTCGACGTCAAGCCGGCTGACCTGACGATCTATCCGGGTAAGACGATCCTCAACGGCAAGGTTCTCGACGAGCCTTACACAGCGGAGGATCCTGATTACGATCTGCCCAGGACGAAGATTGACGACGGCTATCTTCTGGTGCTGGGGGACAACAGAAACAACTCCAATGACGGCCATCGCTGGGGACCGCTCGAGCGCAAGCGTCTCCTGGGGAAGGCGATGTTCATCTTCTGGCCGCTGAACAGAGTGCGTATTGTTGACTGATCTGAGACATGTCCTCTGAACAGCGCTGTTTGCTGGACGCGACGGGTGTCGAGAAACCGGAGCCGGGCAAATACCCGGGGCTCTGGAGTTATGAGCGCGCCGCCTGGCGCGCGGGCTACCGCCTTGTTGCCGGCGTGGACGAGGCCGGACGCGGACCGCTGGCCGGGCCTGTGGTGGCCGCCGCTGTCATTCTGCCCTCCGACTTCGACCCGCAGGGGGTAAGGGACTCCAAGGCCATGACTGCCCGCGAACGACAGCGCTCCTATCGCCGCATTATGGATGGCTGCCACGCCGCGGGCGTTGCGGTTGTCGATCGGGCTGTCATTGACGAGATCAACATCCTGCAGGCCAGCCGTCTGGCGATGCGACTGGCGGTCGAGGATATCGGGCTTCGGCCGGAACTCTGCCTCATAGATGGGCTGCGGGTCCCCGGTTTCCCGTTTTCCCAGTGGCCGATTGTCAAAGGCGACAGCTTAAGCGTCTCTGTCGCCGCGGCGTCCATCATTGCGAAGGTAACGCGAGACAGCGTGATGACGGAGCTGGACGCGCGATATCCGGGGTACGGCTTCGCTCGGCACAAAGGGTATGCCACGGTCGAGCACATCCAGGCGCTTCAGAGTCTCGGCGCGTGTCCCGAGCACCGCCTGACCTTTCACGTGCATACGGAACCAGAGGCCGAGCCTTGTCTGGTTTTCGATCGGACCCGCTGAACGGGGCAGCGAGCGGCCAGATAGCCGAGAACGCGGCACGCGCGTATCTGCGCGGACTGAGGCGGGAGGTCATCGAAAGCAACTACCGGACGCGCTTCGGCGAAATTGACATCATCGCTCGCGATGGCGAGACGATTTGCTTTGTCGAAGTGAGGGCGCGGCGTGGTGGAGCCATGGTGTCCCCGGCCGAGTCGGTGGGCCCCGCGAAGCAGGCAAGGCTGTCAAAAGCCGCTTCTGAGTGGCTGGCTGGCGCGGGCGCGGATTCGCCCTGCCGGTTTGATGTTATAGAAGTAGAATTGACCGGGCGCACGGCCCGCATCATAGGGATTATAGAGGCGGCGTTCCAGCCGGCCGGGGAAGAGTAGCAGGCGGCCGCGCAACCCGCAAGGAGCACAGTAATATGCTTCCGCACAATGCAGAACAGATTATGACTCGCGATGTCGTGACGATTCATAAGGGGTCGTCCATAGAGGAAGCGCTCCGGCTGATGTCGGCGCGGCACATCAGCGGGCTTCCGGTTGTGGATGTGGACGGGCAGCTTGTCGGAATGCTCACGGAGAGTGATGTTCTGTTGCGGGGGCAGGCTGAGATCGCCCGCCATGCCGCCCCGCTTCCCGGGCTTGGCGCCCGCGAACACGACCGCGTTTCCGAAGCGTATCGAAAAGCCCGCGCGGTGACGGTGGAGGACGCGATGACAAAGGATGTGATCGCGTTTGGCGAGCACTCTTCGGTCGCCGATATCGCGCGCGTGATGATCGAGCGCGACATCAACCGCGTGCCGGTTGTTCGCGGCCGCCAGGTGGTCGGGATCATAAGCCGTAGAGACGTCATCCGGTCCATGGCGGCGCTCGAATTCGATCCGCAGTCGGCGGAATACGACGCGCCAGAGGCCCCGCGAATTGCTCTCTAGAATGCTGTCCTGGAGGCCCTGCCCGTGCCAGTAGTCAGGCGGACGGCTACGTGGGCGGTACTGCTGCTGTATGCGCTCATCGTCATATACCCGCTGTTCTGGGTTGTATGCGCGAGTCTGCGGCCGTCGGCGGAAATCAACCAGAACCCATGGGGCCTGCCTCTCCAGCCGCTGTGGGACAACTACGTTGTGGCGTGGCAGGGCGACGTGGCCTCCGGGGACCTCGGGCTGGCGCAGGCGTTTGTGAACAGCGCGGTCGTAACAGCCTCCAGCCTGGTCCTGCTTCTCATGTTCGGGGCGATGGCGGCTTACGTGCTCGCGCGGTATGTGTTTCGCGGGTCGGGTGTGCTGTACAACGTCTTTTTGTTCGGGATGATGTTTCCCGTGTTTCTCGGCGTTATCCCGCTCTATCTGCTCCTCAACCACCTGGGGCTTCTGAACAGCTTTGCGGGCCTGGTAGTCGCCTACGTGGCGTACTCTCTGTCGTTCACGATCTTCATAATGACGGGGTTCTTCAAGACGCTTCCGGGAGAGCTTGCCGAGGCAGGCGCCATTGATGGCTGCTCGCACTGGTCGGTGTTCTGGAGGATCATGCTGCCGCTCGCGCGGCCTGGTCTCATCACCGCGGGCATCTTCAACGCGATCGGGCTCTGGAACGAGTATCCCCTGGCGCTGGTGATCATGACTGAGAACGAGCTGCGCACTCTGCCGCTCGCCATAGCGAACCTCGCGCAGAAGCAGCACTACCAGACGAACTGGGGGGCGCTGTTTGCGGGCATCGTGATCGTGCTGATTCCGACGCTCGTCGGATACGTGCTCTTCCAGCGCCGCATGACCGCGGGCCTGACGGCCGGGGCAGTCAAGGGCTGAAGCCGTCTGGAGTGCGGGTGCGCGCGTCTATCGGAGTGCGGCAGGTGGCTGCCGCTTTCCAGCGTGAGGCACAAAAAACGCCCCCGAAAGGAATTGAACCTTCGCTTCAGGCTCCGGAGGCCTGCGCTCTATCCACTGAGCTACGGGGGCAGTGGCATTATAGAGCGGAAGCCTCCGGCCGTCAACAGCTTTCAAGCGCGCGGGTCATTTCTGGCGAACGAGCACTATCCGATCCACATACACCGCCTGCACCTCGCTTGCGTTGGCGCGCGGCGCGACCCAGACGTACATTCCCGCCCGCAGCTTGTGAGCGCCGGCGTCGAGGACTTTGTATTCCGGGCCGCGCATCCGTCCGATGGCGGCGGTTCCTCTGATCACCTCGGTTTTCGCCTTATCGTTGAATACGCCGAAGTCGAAGGCGTTGCCGTCCCCTGCCGTCGCGTCGCATCGCACGACCAGGTATATGGCCCATTCGCCACGGGCGGCGTTCGCGAGTTCTTCCGTAATGGCAAGCTGTACTGCCCACTGAGCGTGGTTGGCCGGCATGCGCGCCGCCTTGCCGTCCGACGCTCCCGGGTCGTCCACGATGCCGGCCCAGTCAGCCTGGCCGGGGAGGTGGAACGCATCCTGCTGCAGCTCTATCACGTCGGCTTTGGGCAGCGCGGAGAGTTCCTCGACCGATGGCGCCGGACCGCGAAACCGGCCGCGGAGTTGGGCGGCATACGGAGCGAAGGGCAGCCCTTCGGTGGCATGCCGGGCATCCCACTTTTCGCACAGGGCAATGAACTCCTCGCAGGCCGCTCTTGGATCGGACGGCCCGGCAAATGCGATGCCGGAGTCCTTCGCGGCGTGCTTCAAGTCTTCGTAGCGAAGAAGCCAGACATGGTCGAGCGGCAGGCGCTCGCGCCGGATGCGCTCCTCCAGGGCAGGCTGGCCCTTCACGGCCCGGGCCGCCTCGTCAAACAGCCGGGCGGCTTCGGTCATATCGTGTATCGTCAGGAACGTCAGGTCGGTGTTGTAGCAACTCAGCCTTCCGGGCTTGCGCATCCAGGCATTTTCGACAAGCCTCAGGTATGAGAGCATCTGTTTGGCGGCGGGCCCGTAATATCCGGCGGCAAACTCCCTTACTAGCGCGTTCTGGTCCCGCGACGGGTCCCAGAGCAGATGGGCGATCACCCAGTTGCGCAGGCGCACGAAGTCGCCGACAGTGGTGAAGCAGTCTCCCTGCTCGAAAACGCCGATCACGTTGCTGTCCGCAAAGAAGCGCAGATCGGGCGCCAGCGCAGCCATGTTCGGGTGGGGCTGAATATACGCGGCAAAGTCGGTGACGTAGTTCCAGATGAACAGGTTGGGAGCGATGGCCTTCCACCCCAGGATATCGTCGCGGAACGTCGCGTTGGCGTCGCTGTTGAGAGGCTGAGAGAAGTCGCACTCAATGCTGCACAGGCGAACGACGACGTTCTTGCGCGGCTTGAGCGTCTTCGGGGGCTTGCGTGTGTACTGGTAGGCAAGCGTTTCGACGAGCACGTTCGGGTACTTCTTTTCGACCTCTTCCGCTACAGCGTTCACGAAAGCGATAAGCGGCCCGGCTTCGGAGCCTTCCGCCTCGGCCAGGGCGCGGCACTTGTCGCACTGGCAGGGGTTGTGGCAGTCGTTCTGGCTCACTGATATCAGCCCGAGCGAGGGGTTCTCGCCGATCTTTTCGAGCACCACGCGGGTCATCTCTTTCAGCAGTTCCGGGTTCGTGAGGCAGAGCTGCGCGTGCTGGGTGGTACGCTTGCCATTGATGAGGCTGAACCACTCCGGGTGCGCCGCGAAGTGCTTGTCCGGCGGTACCCACGCGTAGAACGTATGCACGAAGCCGATGAAGCCCATGTGCCCGCCATACTCCTCAGTGATGGGCGAGAAGTGGCCGTTCAGCTTCAGGCGTGAGGCGAAGATCGGGTCCTCGATGGGGAATCGGTAAAACGCCTCTCGTGAGACGAATTTCGGCGCGTGGCGGATGTTGAGCGGCGGCACTGAGAGGGTGGGCTTGTTCGGGATGGTGCTCTCAGTGGGCGTCCACCACCTGCATCCTGCTGTGTCCTCCAGGAACGTGTAGACGGCGTACAGCGTGCCCCTCGGGCGTCCTCCGGCCAGGATTAGCGTATTGCCTGCGGTGCGAACGACCGTCTCGTCGGCTGCGAGCGAACCCCAGTTGACGTCCGGGGCCACGCTGCGGGCGCGGTTGGACGGGCCCACGAGAATCTGGCGCGTGCCGGGGGCAGCCTGTCGCTCGGACACAACGGCGAACTCTGCGCCCGTTACCTGCTTCAACGTGCCGGCAAGCTCTCTGGCGGCCGTCTTCTCCGCCGGTATTGCGTCCGCCTCGATGACGATAACGTACTCCGTCTCTCCGTCCTTGGCGAGCGTGATCGCCGATGCCGGACTCATCGCGGCAACCGCCGCGATGGAGAAAAGAACTGCAATGCAGAGATGGGAAAAGATGCTCATTACCAGAAATACCTCTCTGCCTCATTAGCCACGGCCCGCTAATTCCCCTTCCGCCGTGCAGCGGCGGTGTGGTAAACTCAAGCCCGCCGCTTGAGGCCAGCACCGTATGCAGCAGAAAGAGCGACAATCGAACGTTTACTCTGATCCGCACCCCTCCGCGGAGTCGCGCCCGCCCCGGTTCCGGACGGCGGTGATGATCCTGCTGGTGCAGGCAGGCCTCATCCGATGGACCACGGACAGTGAGATCGCCCGTGATGTGTATCTCATCTGCTACGCGCTGATGATGCCCACGGTGCTCTATCTTCTCGCCGCGCGCGTCTTTCGCAAATGGCTGCCGTTTGACGACCGAGAGCTGCTTCTCGGCTACATCGTACTCACGGCCACCATCCCGATCGTCGGTTTCGGAGGCCTGCGGTTTATCATGGAAGGGGTGGGGTATCTGGCGTTCTTCTCGCAGACCCAGCCTCTATGGGAGAAGTACCTCCCGTCTGTCGCGCGGCTGCCCGTTCTGCACGATCCGAGAGCTATCCGAGACTTCTATACGGGCGGAGCGGCCAGCGTGCCGTGGGGCGCCTGGGCCGGGCCGATTGCTTTCTGGAGCGCGTATCTGCTCTTTCTCAGCGCCCTCTGGCTGTGCCTCGCCGGTCTGCTTCGGCGCATCTGGATTCATCAGGAGCGGCTGACCTTCCCGATTGCGATGATCCCCGTGGAGTTGAGCGACGCGCGCAACGACATCTTTCGGAATCGGCTCTTCTGGATTGGCTTCGTCATTGTGGCGGTCATCCAGAGCCTCAGCGCCATTCACTACTATGTCCCCACCGTGCCCGCCGTGCAGATGAAGGCGCAGAACATGCGCCCGCTCTGGTTTACGTCGCCCCCGTGGAGCGCGATTCCCGACCTGAATGTCGGTTGGTATCCGATGGCCATAGGCCTTGCCTATTTCGTCCCGAGCGATGTCAGCTTCAGCTGCTGGTTCTTCGCCATTGCGATGCGTCTGAGCTACGTCGTGGCGGCGGCTTCGGGCTGGGAGCCGGGGGGCGTGGGCATGGGGCGCTTCCCGTTCAAGGAGGAGCAGGCGGCCGGGGCCTGGATCGGCTTCGCGCTGCTCGTGCTCTGGGGGGCGAGGCACCAATGGAAGACTGTCGCCGGGCTTGTGCCCGCCGCCGAGATGCGCGGGCTGCGATGGCTTATGCTCGGGAGCTTGCTCTGTGTTGCTGCGTGCGCGGCGATGATGAGCGTCTGCGGCATCCCTCCGCTGCTTTCGGGCGGCCTGATTCTGGTGTACGCCGCCTACGCTCTCACCGGCGCCCGGGTGCGGGCCGAAGCCGGCGGGCAATGGACATTTGCGCCCGCGTTCTGGACGCCGAACCGCGTTATGAATGCAAGTCTCGGCACGGAAGGCGCGGGTATGCAGGGGATGGTCGCGTCCGGGCATTTCGACCTTATTCACAACGACATCAGGGCCGTCACGCTTCCCTTCCTGATGGAGGGGCTGGACATCGCCGAACGCACGGGCATACGCTGGCGGACGGTTCTACTGTGGGTCGCGGCCGGCACATTGAGCGCGCTGGCTCTGGGATGGTATTTCGGCCTGACCAAGCTCTATGCGCTCGGGGCGGCCACCGCAAAGGCAAACGACTACCCGCTCATGAGAATCCAGCGCGCCTTCAACGAGGTGGAGCGGGCGTTCATCGCCCCCGCCGGCCGGGACTGGGCGGGGATGGG
>JAGVUD010000215.1:10915-16233 GCA_019136435.1 Armatimonadota bacterium
CGGAGCGGGTCTCACGGCGCTTCTGGCGTGGTCGCGCCGTCTGGGGGTGCTGGCCCTCAGCCCTGTCGGCTACGTGCTCTGCAACACGTACACGATGAACGCATTTGTGGTGCCGTTCTTCATCGCCTGGGCCGCAAAGGTTTCGATCCTCCGCTTCTTCGGCAACAGCGTGTACCGCCAGAGCATCCCGTTCTTTGTGGGAGTGGCGCTCGGGGACATCGTGACGCAGGCGGGCTGGGCCCTCGCTGGATGGGCCTTCAACGTGCCTGTCTATCAGTTCCTGTCGTAGAGAGGCTCCCGGAGCGGCTCCCGGACCTCAGATCAGGGCGCCCTTATCCGCCCCCAGCTTCACGACCCTGATCTTCGCCGGGTCGCTCGTGCCGAGGCCGTACGTCCTGTCCGCCGCCGCGATGCACAGCGGAGGAGGCGAAAGCGGCCAGGGCTCACCCTTCATTTCGTCCCTGCGGGCCTGGATGATACGGAGTCCGACGTACTCGGCCGCTACCGGGTCTGTGCTCGCGATGATCCCGCCGTAGTTCCACAGGTACCGCGGGTCGGGCTGCGGCCCCTTGTCGCAGAGCGGCCTGAGGGCGTCCACGATCACGAGCCGCGTCTTGCCCTTGATGAAATCCAGGTTCCAGATCTCCCCGAGCTTCGCGCTGTTCTCGTCGTGATAGTTCGAGGGCTTTCCGCTGTAGAGGATGTAGAGCTTCAGCACGGTCCCGATGCCGGTCAGCCAGTGCGCCTTCAGCGCGGGCAGCGCGATAAGCGCGGTGCACTCACTCGCGGCGTCAATGCTCGACTGGGGGAAACGGATGCGAGTCTCCGGAACGCCCGTGGCGATGAGCTGCTGTTTGACGATGCCGGCAATCTCGGGGTGCGTGGGATTCATATGTTTGCTCGTAACGATGCCCACGATGTCCGATGGCTTGAACAGCGCCGCGAACGCCTCCTTCGCGCTGCCTTTACCGCACGCTTTGGCGACCGCCTCCAGCAGAATCTGCCTTGCCGCCTGCGTATTCACCTTGAGGTCCGCCGTCAGGGCGTCCGCCGAGCGCGCGACCGCCACCACGCTTCTTGCAGCGCTCCCTTCCGCGGCGAAGGCTCCCGAACCGAGCAGCGCCGCTCCGGCTGCTCCGGCTGCTCCGGCCGCGGCTTCTCTCAGAAAGTCCCGTCGGGTTATACAGTGCTGTTTCATTTCTGTTTGTCTCCTGTGTCGCGTGTAACGAGCGCGAGCTGCCGCCGAACGGAAGCGAACAGCCCCGCCGCCTCTGCACGCGCCGGTGATTCGAGAACAAGGACGATGTGCTTGCTGGCCTGGTTGCCCGCGAGCCATCTGCCGTTTTCGAGCTTCAGCGCGGCGAGCCCGGCGTAATCGGATGCGTCCTTCGCGTAGCTTGCGCGAAAGGTCTTCCATGCCGCGGAAGTCTCCTTTGCGTCCGGATACCCCACCACCAGAACGATTGACTTGCCCGCGGGCGTTCTGAAGCTGCCGAGAACCGCCTCTGTCGTTCTGCTGAGCCGGAGGATGTTCTCACTCGCCAGGAAGTACAGAGAGTTGAGGCAGGCGTGCGTGTGGAAGAAGTGAACGCTCTTCGCGTCCAGCCCCTTCGCCGGGAGCCACATCAGCGCCGCCGGGAGCGCTCCATCCGGGCCGCACTGCGGCACAATCTGAGTGGCAAGGGACAGAACACACTGTTTCACTTCCTCAGTGTCGCTGTCCGCGAGTATCCTGATGAAATGCCGTCCCTGCCACGCGATCAGCAGACCCCCGGCGTAGATACCTCCCTGGCCGATCTTGACCTCTTCGCCAGTGCGGTCTTGCGAAAAAAGCCCGAAAGCATCGGACGCGCCGGGCATGCGGTACACTTCGCAGGTGATCCTCCGGCCCGGCGATTGCGTGTACTCGCGCACCTGCAAATCCTCGAAACCGTAGGCGAGATAGAGTTCCCCCGCGCCGTTCATATAGTCGAACACGTTCGCCGGAGTGACGATGCGCTGGGCGGAGGCCGTCCAGCCCGGGCACGCCTCGGGCAGAGCCACGACTCCAACGGGCGCCAGTACGATGCCGGCAAGTGCTGCAATGACCATGGTGTCCTCTCGGGATTGTATAGCACACAGCAGGCGCGGACTCCTCCACCCGGGCGAATAGACGGCAGGTATTCGCGCTGTGGATGGCGAAAACACCCGGCAGCACTGCGCTATGCTGAAAGGAACATCTGATATGACCGGCTCACTGAAAGACAAGCTTGCCATCAACGGCGGAACTCCCGTCCGCACGAAGCCACTGCCAACCGTGGGCGGGATTGCGGGGCGCACGTTCGGTGACGAGGAACTCGCCAATCTCACCGAGGTGATCCGTTCGGGCAAGCTTTTCCGCTTCGGCGGTCACTTCGTTCAGGACTTCGAGGCGGGCCTTGCGGAGCTTATCGGCATGAAGCACGCCGTGGCCGTCACATCGGGAACGGCGGCCGTCCACACCGCCCTAGCGGCGATCGATTTCGAGCCGGGGGACGAGGTCATCGTGCCGCCGATTACGGACATGGGCTCCATTGCGCCCATTCTGGCGCTGAACGGGGTTCCCGTGTTCGCCGACGTTGACGAGAGGACGCTGTGCATGGATCCCGCCGCGGCCGCAGCTCAGGTGACCAGCCGCACGCGCGCCATCGTTGCGGTGCATCTGGCGGGGAATATGTGCGATGTCGACGCGCTCGGCGAGGTTGCGCGCGGGTGCGGCGCGGCGCTGGTCGAAGACTGCGCGCAGGCGTATCTGGCGGAGGACAATGGCCGCGTCGCGGGAAGCATCGGCGTCATCAATGCCTTCAGCCTCCAGCAGAGCAAGCACATCTCGTCCGGCGACGGCGGGGCGGTGGTCACGAACGATCCCGAGCTGGCCTCGAAGGCGGCGATGTTCATGGACAAGGGCTGGGATCGCGTCATCGGCGGCCGGGAGTATCTGGTGCTCGGGCTGAACTACCGCATGAACGAGCTTTCGGGCGCGGTGGCGACGGCGCAGATCCCGAAGGTTCGGGAGGTTGTCGGCAACCGCCGCAGGTGGGCCGAGTCGCTGACGAGCCAGATTGCCGGCGTTCCCAACGTCAAGCCGCCGTACGTGCGTCCGGGCGTGAAGCATTCGTACTGGTTCTACCCGCTTACGTGGGATGTTGACGCGACGGGCGTGGGCATCGGAGACTTCTGCAAGGCGCTCGCGGCGGAGGGGCTTCCGGCCGGAGCGGGCTACATCCAGCACCCGATCTTCGACACCCCCTGCATGCGCGGGCGGAAGACCTACGGGAGCAGTAGCTACCCCTACGGGCAGGCCGGGCGCGACATCGTCTATCGCAACGAAGACGTCCCCGCCGCATGCCGCGCCATGGAGCGCCTTGCGGTGGTGCCGATCAACGAGAACTTCACTCAGGAAGACGTGGACGGCATGGCCGAAGCGATCCGCAAGGTTGCCCTCGCCTTCAGCGGGTAGCATTAGCGACGGTCGCGGGAGCATAGCGGAAATCCGCCCTTGACAGGGGCCTCACGGCAACTCATAATAGGGCAGTGGGCTTGGTGTGGCTGTGTGGGGCGGCCATCCCGTTGGAGATCAGGCTCCAGAGCAAGAACAAAGCCGCGTTTCGCGCACCGGTGACTGGCCGCAGGCTGCCGGGATACTGTGCTATGAATCTCCTTGCTGTTCGGACAACGGGCGCTGTATTGCGTACGGTCGTGAACACTGCGCGCCACTGCGCTGCGCCGGTGAGGCGTAGTGGTGTCTGGCGCAGGTTCGTCTTCCTCCTCTTCGTTTTCGGAATCGTTGCGCTGGGCGAGGCGTGTCCGCCCGCGAGCGCCGAGTGCCGTTCCCCGGATGGTCCCGACGCGGTAGTGGCGCGATGGGACGCCGGGACAGTCACGGTGGGGGACATCTGCAAAGCGCTTGCGGACAAGGACTTCCTGGCGCAGGTTGGCTCCACAGCCCAGACACCCGCCAGGGAAGTAGAGGATGTTGCCCGCAGACTCGCCGCCACCCGCATTCTGGTGAAATACGCAACGGACAAGGGTCTCGACAAGGCCCCTCTGTTCCTGGTGCGAAGCAAGCTGCTGGGCGAGACAGTGCTGGCCGCCCTTGTCAGCGACGAGATGCGCCTTCCTTCGGACCTGCTTGCTGTAAGTGAAGAGCAGGTTGCCGCCTATTTCGAAACCAACAAAGAGAAGATGCGGCCGGGCCTGAAGCTGGACGACCTTCGCGAGGATATCGTCCGCCAACTCCGATACGCGGACTGGCAGACGCGGCTGACGGCAACCATCGGCAAGGCTGCGGCATCCTACCCCCTGCGTTGCGGGGCCGAAATCCCCGAACCGCCGAAGCCGGCCGACGGCGGCAAGCCAGCCGTGAAGCCGATGGTGCAGTGCGGAGAGTTTGCTCTGACGCGAGAGGAACTCAAGACGCTGGAAGAGCATACAGGAGCCTCGTTCGCTGGGTGCAAGGAGATACGGGACTACCTTCAGCGGCTCTCGCTTGACAGAGACCTTCCCCTGGCGGCGTGGGGCAGGGCTGAAGGCTACCACAAGCGCGCCCGATACGCCACCCGGCTGAAGGCCGAGTCGGACCAGGCGCTCGGGCTTTTCGCGCGTCAGGCACTGATTGAGCAGTGGCTCGGCGAGATGAAGTACACCGACGCGCAGTTGAAGGCCGCCTACGACGAGGACTGGACGGCGACGGTTGACCCGCAGTTGGAGTACGACGTTCTGCTGTTTCCTGCGTCCTTCGCCCAGGATGCGACGGATGCGACGCGGCGGGCGCGGCTGATCGAGGCCGAGGGCAAGGCCCGGAGGGCAATCTCCGCCATACAAGCCGGCGCCACGCTCCAAGAGGCTGCGGCGGCGTCGAGTGGCGCTCAGCTTATCCCGGCGCAGAAGCGGCTTCTGTCCGAGGACGACCCGCTCTATCGGTCGCTCGGGCAAGTAGCGCCCGGAGGGGTTTTGCAGGATCCTGTTCACGAGATGGGCGGAATGTGCGTGATACGCGTTGTGCGTTTCGATCAGCGGACGAAGACGCCCTACGAAATGGCGAAGCGATATGTTGAGGAAGGGCTGAAGCGCAAGGCCGAACAGGACCTGCGCGACAGCTTCGAGGAGCACTTGCTGGCCCGCAGCGGGTTCCGCATGGACAGCAAGGCTGCAGAGAGGATTGTTAGGTGAAGGCGATGGTGTCAACAGCGGTTTACAGGTGGGTGAGAGTCTTGATGGTGGCGGCTCTTGTTGCCGCATCGGCCTGCGTGGCACTGGCTTGGACTCACGACTCGGGCGACAAAGACAACGAAACAACA
>JAGVUD010000268.1 GCA_019136435.1 Armatimonadota bacterium
CGCGCGGGCAGTCGGTCCTCCGGATACAACCCCACGCGCACCGTCCGGCCGGCCGCATGAGCGGGACATGCGCACAGAAGAGCAAGCAGCGCGACAGCAAATCTAACGCGCACGGGCACCGAAGTACCCTTTCAGCACTTCCGCCGCCACGGGAACCGCGGAGCGATACGAGTTGCCTTCCAGGCAGAAGACGGCGATGCAGATTTCCGGGTTGTCGTACGGCGCGAACCCGGCGAACCACCCGTGGCGCCTGTCCGCGTCCGATGCCTGCGACGGGCTTCCCGTCTTGCCCGCCACGCTCAGCCCGAGGCCCGCCAGTTCCTTCGCCGTGCCGCTGGTGACCGCCCCGCGCATGCCGCGCGCGACAAGCTCCATCGAGCGGTCGCGCTTTCTCTGCGTGACGACGCGCCTCACCAGGGTCGCCATCTCGAGGCAGGAGACCCGCACTCCCTGCTCGCCGACCGCCAGCCGCTCGGGCGAATCCACACGCTTCTCGACCCCCGTGACTCCAAAGTCGCGCCACGCCTTCAAGATTCGCTCCGTCCCGATGCGCCTTGCCGCCTGATAGAACCAGACATTGCAGCTCTGCGCGATGGCCTGATCCAGATCGAGGCTGCCGTGACCTCCCGGCACGGTGCAGTGCCGGACCTTGCCGCCGACGGTGAGCGCGTTCGAGCAGTGGAAGCGGGTGGTGCTTGTGATCCTGCCGCCGGACAGCCCGGCATACGCCGTGACGATCTTCGCGACCGAGCCGGGCGGCATCGGCCGCCGCGACCAGTCCTCCGGGACAGCCGCAAGCACGTCGCCCGTCCGCGCATCCATCACCACCACCGCGCCCGTCCTCTCGCCAAGAGCATTGAGGCAGATGTCGCGCAGGCGCGCCGCGCCGGGCGCCGCGAGCGCGGACTCCGCGAGCGCCGACGCCCGCGCAAGGCACAGCAGCGCCGCGAGCGACGCCAACGCGCGCAGGAGGGCTATAATAAACAAGCTATGGCCCGTCCGAGACAGCAGAAAACCCTCGTCCTTTCGCCCACCCGGATGCAGTCGTGGCTCGACTGCCAGCTTCAGCATAAGTTCACTTACGTTGACCGGCTGAGCAAGTTCTATTATAGGCCAAATCGCGGCGACACCTTCGGCGCGAGCATGCACAGGGCGCTCCAGGCGATCTACGAATCCGGCGGACCGGCCGCGACCGCCCCGGAACTGGCCGTCCAGGCTCTTGAGTCCGCCTGGGCAAGCGCGGGCTATGCGTCGCCCGACGAAGAGCAGGAGGCGCTCGAGACCGGGCGGAAGCTGATAACCGGGTATCACGAGCGCCTGCAGCAGAGGGAAGCGCGCACGCTGCTCATCGAAAAGCAGCTCCGGTGGCGTTACGACAGCTTCACTCTGATGGGGCGTCTCGACAGGATGGACGAGCACCCGGACGGAACGCTCGAGGTCATTGACTACAAGAGCGGGCGGCAGGAAGTTACGCCCGAGCAGGTGCGCGAAAGCATTGCGATGACCTGCTACGCTCTGCTTGTTCGCAGGCACTATCCCGATCGCGCCGTCCGCGCGACCATCGTCGCGCTGGCCGGCGGCTGCGAGGCGACGGCAACATGGACGGACGACGATCTCGACGTGTTCGAGGAGCAGGCACACACGATCGCCGGGCAGATAGACGGCCGTGAGGAGTTCCCGCCCTCCTACGGCCCGGTCTGCATCGGCTGCATCTACAGCGGCATCTGTTACGGAAAAGGGCCTATTGACTGGGAAGCGAAGCGGCGGGAGTTCGAGGAAACGTCCGGGAGCGCGTTGTAGGGGGCAGCATGTCTGTTTTGAGGCACATTTTCGGAGCGCATCTGCCGGAGGGCTACTGGGACAGGGCTCTCGGCAGCCTGCTCGACAGGTCTTTCGACCTGCTCAAGATACTTGCCGTTTACCTGCTTCTGCGCTGGCTTATCGTCAGCACGGTGCGGCGGCTTGCGGCCCCGATGAGCGCGCTAGAGAAAGACCCCGTGCAGTCGCGCCGGGTTGAAACCCTGACCGGTCTCGTGAAAAGCGCGCTGCTCTATGTCCTTGCGATTGTGGCGCTGATCATGGCGCTTCGCGTTCTAGGGGTGGATCCCGTGCCGCTTGTGACCGCCGCGGGCGTGGCGGGACTGGCCATCGGCTTCGGAGCGCAGAAGCTCGTGCG